>NZ_JBKGZG010000026.1:0-30633 GCF_046545655.1 Thiohalorhabdus sp.
AGGTCAGGGCCACGTTGCGCAGGGTGGGCACCTTGTACATGTGGGCGTCGGCCTCCTCATCGGTGTGCTCGGCCCGGCCCTTGTCTTCCATCAGGTTGTATTTCTCCACGTACTCGTTGTCGCTGAACGTGGGGAACTTCTGGTAGACGCCCTCGCCCTTCTCCTGCTCCAACTGGTTGCCGCTGAAGTTGGGGCCGCTGTGGCAGGAGGTGCAGCCCACCTCGTTGAAGGTCTCCATGCCCCGCACCTGTTGCTCGGTAAGGGCATCCTCGTCGCCTTCCACGTAACGGTCGTAGGGGCTGTTCGGCGTGATCAGGGTGCGCTCGAAGGCGGCCACCGCCTTGGTGGCGTTCTCCACCGAAATGGGGTCCTCATCCTCGGCGAAGGCCTCCTTGAACATCTCGCGGTAGCCGGGGATGGATGCCACCCGCTCCAGGGCCACCTCCAGGGCCTCCACGCCCATCTCCACCTCGGCGAGCACCGGCCCCTTGGCCTGCTCCTCCAGGGTTTCGGCGCGGCCGTCCCAGAACTGAGAGGCATTAAAGGCGCTGTTCCAGACCGTGGGGGCGTTGCGCGGGCCGGTCTTGCCGTGCACGCCCATGGAGGTGGGCCGGCCGTCGTCACCGCCTTCCATCACGTTGTGGCAGGTGTTGCAGGAGACCGTTCCCGTCTCGGAGTAGCGCGGATCGAAGAACAGCTTCTTGCCCAGCTCCACCTTCTCCTCGGTGGTGGGGTTGTTCTCCGGGGAGGGCGCTTCCTCCGGCAGGGCCTGCCAGTCGTAGGCCGCGGCGTTTCCGGCCAGGACCAACGCGCCGGCCGCTGCCAGCAGGGAGCCGCCCCGCCGTCCCCAGGAATGCAACCGTTCACTCGCCTTCATACCCCTCTCCTTGTCCAAGCGTTTCGCGATCAAGAATGTGAGCGTATTATTATCATCTCCTGAATATTTAGACAAGGTCTAAAAAACAGGCTCAATCCTTTTGCGGGTATTGAGTATGGCCACCGCCCCGGACGCCTGCAACCCTGCCGGGCGGCTTGTCTTCCGCTAAAATGGGGACAGTACCCCTTTGTCCCAAGAGCCAAGACCAAAGCACCATGGACGATTCCATCGACCTCCTCCGCCACGGCGAGCCCGAGGGGGGAAAGAAATATCGCGGTCAGACCGACGATCCCCTCACTGAACGGGGCTGGGAGCAGATGTGGGGGGCGGTCGGCTCCCACCGCCCCTGGCGGCGCATCGTCACCTCCCCCCTGCTGCGCTGCTCCGCCTTCGCCGAGGCCCTGGCCGGGGCCATGGGCCTGGAGGCAGTCAGCGACCAGCGGCTGATGGAGGTGGACTACGGGCCCTGGTCCGGCCGGACCCTGGACGAGCTCCGCGCGGAGGAGCCGGAGGCCCTGGAGGCCTTCCTGCGCGACCCCTGGCGCAACCGGCCCGCGGGCACGGAGCCCATGGAGGATTTCACCCGGCGGGTGCTGGCCGCCTACGAGGAGCACCTGCCCGGGGAGGGCCCGTTGCTGATCGTGGGCCATGCCGGGGTGCTGCGCACCATCATCGCCCACAACCTGGGGATGCCCCTGGAGAACCTCTTCCAGCTCCAGATCCCCTACGCCGGGCGGGCCCGCTTCCAGTCCCCCTACGGCCGACCCCGGCTCGGCCACCTGGCGCCCCGGCCGCCGGAAGACTGACTTGCACCCGGCGCTGTTGGCCGTCGCCGACCTGACCCTGATCCCCGTACCGGGCGCCGGCCGGGCCTCCCCCGCCGACCACGCCCGGGCCGCGCCCTGGTATCCCCTGGCGGGGCTGGTGGCGGGTGCGGCGCTGGTGGCGGGGGCCCTGCTTCTCCAGGGCCTGCCCACCCTCCTGGCGGCGCTTCTGGTCACGGCGCTGTGGGTGGGGCTCACGGGGGCCAGCCACCTGCGGGGGCTCGCCGAAACCCTCGGCGCCCTCGCCGCCGGCGGCGGGAACCGGCGGCGTACGCTGCGCATCATGCGCGCCGACCGGCCCCGGGCCTGGGCGGTGGGGGCGGTGGTGCTAATGGCCGCAGCCAAGGCTGCGGCGGTGGGCTGCCTGATCCACCACCAGCTCTGGGCGGGGCTGCTGGCCGCCCCCGTGGCCGGCCGCGTGCTGCTGACGGCCCTCCTGGCCACCACGCCCCACGCCGCCGAGCCCGGCGACCTGCTCTGGATTCCCCGGATGGATCGGGCCGCTGTGCTGGTAGGCACGCTGGCCGGGGCCATCCTGGTGGCGCTGACTGTCCCCGGCCCCCTCGCGGCCCTCGGCGCCCTGGGCCTGCTCGCCGTGCTCCTGCGCTGGACCGCCAAGCGGGTGCTGGGCGGCTTCAACACCCCGGTCCTGGACACCGCCTGCGAGCTGGGGGAGGTGGCCGTGCTGGGGGCGGCGCTGCTGGGCCCTGGCGGCTGCCTCTCCTTCTAACCCGCTATCCCCGAGGGTTCGTAACCGTGCCCGAGCTGCCGGAAGTGGAGGTCACCCGCCGGGGCATCGCCCCCCACGTGGAGGGGCGGCGGCTGGAGGGTGCCCGGGTCCGGGATCCGCGCCTGCGCTGGCCGGTTCCGGAGGACCTGGACGCCATCCTGCGCGGGAGGCGAGTTTCCGCCGTGGAGCGGCGCGCCAAGTACCTCCTGCTGCGCCTGGGCGACGCCGGGACCCTCCTGCTCCACTTGGGGATGTCGGGGAGCCTGCGGGTGGTGCCCGCGGAGACCCCGCCCACGGCCCACGACCACGTGGACCTGCTGCTGGAGGGCGGGAGGGTCCTGCGCCTGCGCGACCCCCGCCGCTTCGGGGCCGTCCTCTGGACCCCGGAGCCGCCGGAGCGCCATCCCCGCCTGGCCGGCCTGGGGCCGGAGCCCCTTTCCCCGGAGCTGACCGGCGACTACCTGCACCGCCGCAGCCGGGGGCGGCGCCTGGCGGTGAAGAATTTCCTCATGGACGCCCAGGTGGTGGTGGGGGTAGGCAACATCTACGCCAGCGAGGCGCTGTTCCGGGCGGGCATCCGGCCCGACCGGGAGGCGGGCCGCGTCGGCCGGGACCGCTACGTCCTCCTGGCGGCGGCGGTGGCGGCGGTCCTGGAGGAGGCCATCGCGGCGGGCGGCACCACGCTCCGCGACTTCACCAGCGGGGAAGGCGCCCCGGGCTATTTCCGGCAGGAGCTGGCGGTCTACGGCCGGGAGGGGGAGGCGTGCCCCGTCTGCGGGCGGGGCATCCGCAAGGCGGTCATCGGGCAGCGGTCGAGCTTCTTCTGCCCGGGCTGCCAGCGCTAAACCAGGGCGATTTCTCCTTCAAATGGCTGGATCAGGGATGCCCGCAGGGAGAACGGTTGGGAGGATTTTGGCGCACGCGCGCTGTCCAAGGAGTAGGACCTGTTCATTCTCCAGGTGAACCGGAGCCCAGCCCGGAAAACTCCACCTTGGGACAAGAATGAACCAGGGCGGACAACCTGTTACGCTGAACTGCTCAACCTCCCCACCAACCGTAAAAGGAGCATCCCATGGCACTTCACCTGGGCGACACCGCACCGGACTTCGAGATCGAGACCACCAAGGGCACCATCAAATTCCACGACTGGATCGGCGACTCCTGGTGCTTCTTCTTCAGCCATCCGGCGGACTTCACCCCGGTATGCACCACGGAGATGGGGCGTACCGCCCAGCTGGCCAAGGAGTTCGAGGCCCGCAACGTCAAGCCGCTGGGGCTTTCCACGGACACGGTGGAGGAGCACGTCAAGTGGATCGAGGACGTGAACGAGACCCAGAACACCACCCTCGACTTCCCCATCGTGGCCGATGCGGACCTCAAGATCTCCAAGCTCTACGAGATGATCCATCCGGAGGAGAGCAGCACCGCCGCGGTGCGCTCGGTCTTCATCATCGACCCCAAGAAGAAGATCCGCCTCACCATGACCTATCCCATGTCCGTGGGCCGCAACTTCGACGAGATCCTCCGGGTGATCGACGCCCTGCAGGTGGGGGACGCCCACGGGATCGCCACCCCGGCGGACTGGACCAAGGGCGACAAGGTGATCATCCCGCCCACGGTGAGCAATGAGGAGGCGCAGAAGCGCTTCCCGCAGGGCTTCGAGGAGCTCAAGCCCTATCTGCGCCTGACCAAGGTAAGCTGAGCTACCTGCCGCGCGGCTCCCTGGCCCCGCCTCCCTGGCGGGGCCTTTTCGTGGTCCGTACGGGGGCGGTCCCGGGTGCCCCAGGGCCCTGGAGGAGCACTCGGAACGGGAGCATGAAGGAAGCCGCTAGGGGGTCTCCGGACTCAGAACCTTTGCCTCCCCCTCGCCTCGGGGATCGGCTGCGGCCTTCACCGTGCCGGTCTCGCGGTTCCACAGGACCGCCTGCATGTCGCCGTAGGTGCGGTCCATCTCCGCCAGGGTATGGCCCATCTCCTCCAGGGCGGCGCGCTCCTCCTCGGAAAAGGCCCCGGGCTCGTGCTGGATCTCGTCCGGCAGGTACTGGTGGTGGTAGCGGGGCCGCTCCACCCAGTGCGTCAGGGCCTCCGCCCCGCCCTCGTCGTGGACGAAGCCGGCCACGGCCCGCGCCACCATGGAGATGATGCGGGAGCCGCCGGGAGTGCCCACGATCAGGGAGCGCTCCGGGCCTTCCACGAAGGTGGGGCTCATGGAGGACAGCGGCCGCTTGCCCGGCTCGATGGCGTTGGCCTCCCCGCCCACCAGGCCGTAGGCATTGGGCTCCCCGGGCTTGGCCACGAAGTCGTCCATCTCGTCGTTGAGGACCACGCCGGTGTCCCCGGCCACGAAGCCGCTGCCGAAGGGGTAGTTGATGGAGAGGGTGGCGGCCACCCGGTTGCCCTTTCCGTCCAGGACGGAGAAATGGGTGGTGTTGCGCCCCCCCCGCGCCGCCGGCGGGCCGGGCAGGTGGGCGCTGGGCAGGGCCTTCTCGGGATGGATGGTGGCCGCCAGCCCGGCGTTGTAGTCCCGGCTGGTGAGGCGCTCCATGGGCACGTCCACGAAGTCGGAATCGCCGAGGTGGACGGCCCGGTCCCGGTAGGCGCGGCGCATGGCCTCGATGAGCAGGTGGGTCCGCGCCGCCCCCTCGGCCTCGCCGTAGCCCTTGGCCTCCAGCATGCGCAGGATCTGAGCCAGGGCCACGCCCCCGGAGGACGGCGGAGGAGCAGCGACCACGCGGTGGCCGGCCACTTCAAAGGCGATGGGCTCACGCTCCTCCACCGCGTAGTCCGCCAGGTCCTCCCGGGTGATGAGGCCCCCGGCGGCCTGGTTGCTCTCCGCCAGCTCGCGGGCCACCGGGCCGGCGTAAAAGCCGTCCCGGCCTTCGGCGGCGAGGCGCTCCAGGGTGCGGGCCAGATCCGGCTGGCGGATCACCGTGCCCACTTCGGGCACCTCCTTGTCGGCGAGGAACACCTCCGCGGCGCGCGGATGACGGCGCAGGACCTCCAGCCGGAATTCCGCCAGGGTGCGGTAGCGCTCGGTGACGGCGAAGCCCTCCCGGGCATAGCGGATGGCCGGGGCCAAGCTCTCGGCCAGGGGCAGCTCGCCATACTCCCCGGCCAGGTGCGCCAGGGCCGCCGGCTCGCCGGGCACGCCGGCCGCCTTGGGGCCGTTGATGGAGGCCCCCTCGATCACCTCGCCCTCGGCGTCCTGGTACATGTCCGGGGTGGCGGCCGCCGGTGCCTTTTCGCGGCCGTCCACCATGACCTCCCGGCCGTCCGCGGTGCGCAGCAGCCAGAACCCGCCCCCGCCGAGCCCCGATCCGTAGGGCTCCACCACCGCCAGGGCGGCGGAAACGGCTACCGCCGCGTCAAAGGCATTGCCCCCGGCTTCGAGGATCTCCCGCCCAGCCGCCGTGGCCTTCGGGTGAGCACTCGCCACCGCGGGCTGCTCCGGTCCATCTTCCGCATAAACCGGCACCGAGAAAAGCAGGAGGAACATCAGGAGCGGGAAGAAGCGCTGGGATCTTGGGGAGGGCCGGAACATGGTCGCTCCTGGAACGGTGTGGCGCGGAAGCCGGACCCGGCTCAGGAGGCCTCGTCCATCAAGGCCTCGTAGCGGGCGTAGAGGGTCTCCTCGCTCTCGCGGCGCTGGGGATCGGGGAGGATGCAGTCCACGGGACAAACCTCCACGCACTGCGGCTCGTCGTAGTGCCCCACGCACTCGGTGCAGCGCCCGGGGTCGATCTCGAAGATCTCCTCGCCCTGGTAGATGGCCTCGTTGGGGCACTCGGGCTCGCAGACGTCGCAGTTGATGCATTCGTCGGTGATGTAGAGAGACACCGCTTCAGTCCTCCCCGGAGCCGGACCCCGCGCCGGAGCCCAGGCGGTGGTTGAGGGCGCTCACCACCTCCGAGTGGACGAAGGCCGAGACGTCGCCGCCCATGCGGTAGATCTCCCGCACCAGCCCGGAGGAGAGGTAGGTATAGGACTCGCCCGTCATCAGGAACAGGGTCTCCACATCCGCGTCCAGCTTGCGGTTCATGGAGGCCATCTGGAACTCGTACTCGAAATCGGAGATGGCCCGCAGGCCCCGCAGGATCACGCCGGCGCCCTGCTCGTGGACGATGTCGATGAGCAGCCGGTCGAAGGCGATCACCCGAAGGTTGGGCACGTCGCTCATGACCCGCTCCACCAGGGCCACGCGCTCCTCCAGGGGAAACCAGGGCCCCTTGGCGTAGTTGGCGGCCACCGCCACCACCACCTCGTCGAAGAGGCGGCTCGCCCGGCGGATCAGGTCCTCGTGGCCCTTGGTGATGGGGTCGAAGGTGCCCGGGTACAGGGCCACCCGGGGGTCCCGCCCCGGCATTTTCGCTGTCACGGCAGTCCTCCCATGGGCGGGGCTAGCCCTCCCGCCGATAGAGATGGAAGGCGGATTCGCCGCAGCTACCCCGGCGATCGTCCCGCCAGCCCGCCGGGACCGCCGGGGGGTCCTCGTCGCCGCCCACCTCCAGGAAGATCCGGGCCTCCTGCGCCAGCCAGCCGCCCTCTTCCAGGACGGCCGCGGCGCGTGCGGCCCAGCCGTGGCCGAAGGGGGGATCGAGGAATACCAGGTCGAAGGGGCGCTCCGCGGGGCCCTCCAGGAACCGCCACGCCGAGGCGGACACCACCCGGATGCGGGGGTCCTCGCCGAACAGGGCGAGGTTCTCCCGCAGGGCGGCCTGGGCCCCACGGGCCGATTCCACGAAGGTGGCGTGGTCGGCGCCCCGGGACAGGGCCTCGATCCCCAGGGCGCCGCTGCCGGCGAACAGGTCCAGCGCGACGCTGCCTTCCACCTCGCCCTGGAGCCAGTTGAACAGGGTCTCCCGCACCCGGTCCGCCGTGGGGCGCACCCCCCTGCCCCGGGGCACCCGCAGGCTGCGCCCCTTGGCCTGACCGCCGATCACCCGCACGGTGCGTCCCTCATCCGGGCCGAGCCGGCCCGGTGTTCACCACTTCCGCTCGAGA
This sequence comes from Thiohalorhabdus sp., assembly GCF_046545655.1. Lineage (NCBI taxonomy): Bacteria > Pseudomonadati > Pseudomonadota > Gammaproteobacteria > Thiohalorhabdales > Thiohalorhabdaceae > Thiohalorhabdus > Thiohalorhabdus sp. The sequence goes on from NZ_JBKGZG010000026.1 coordinate 7,433, forward strand.
CCCACTCCGCAGTGCTCCAGCAGGGCGCTGGTGCCGCCGTCCTCGGGATAGGTGGCGGTGATGGCGGTGGCGGTCAGGTCCAGCTCCCGCCCACCCTGGGGCGTGGTGTAGCGCTGGCCGGCGATGCGGTCCTTCCAGATGGCCCCGGCGTCCTGGGCGTCCTGGGCGCCGGCCTCGGGCAGCAGGACGGTGAAATGGTCCATCCCGGACCGGCTGATCTGGTTGTACTTGCGCATGTTCTGGCCCAGTAGCTTGCCCACCTGCTCCAGGAAGGCGTCGGCGGTGAAATCGCCGAACTCCTTTCGATAGCTGGAGAGCTGATCGAGCTTGAGGGTTAGGACGCTGAACTGGCGTCCGAAGCGCTCGGCCCGCGACTCCTCGGCCAGCACCTGCTCGCGGAAGGGCTCCGGCATCATCATGCCGGTGACGGGATCGCGCTGGTAGACCTGGAAGAACCGCTCGGTGCGCTTCAGGGCGGTGCGGATCCGGGCCAGCAGCTCCTCGGCCTCGATGGGCTTGGTGATGTAGTCGTCGGCGCCGAGGGACAGGCCGTACACCTGGTCCTGGACCTCCTCCTTGGCGGTAAGGAACAGGAAGGGCACCAGGGCGTACCGCCCCTGGCTGCGCACCTCGCGGTAGAACTCGTAGCCGTCCATCTCCGGCATCATGATGTCGGAGACGATGGCGTCCGGGCGCCGCAGCTGCAAGCTTTCCAGCGCCTCCTGTCCGTTCTCGGCGGAGATCACATCGAACCCGCCCGAACGGAGGATGTGCTCCAGCATTTGCCGGGAGGAAGCGGAATCCTCCACCAGCAGCACCCGCTGTACGACATCGGCCATGTTTCTTCCCTCCGGCTGTGGCCCATTACGGGGGCGAGCCATGCCACACGTACGGGGAACCCCGCCCCGGACACCCCCTGCTCCCTACTGGGACAGTTCGGGCTATAGGTTCCCACAACATGGCTTGTCATGGAAACCTATCGGCTTATACCGCTCACTGCCCCGTTTCGACCTCCTCAAAGCCCTCGGGACGTTCGGCCCCCACCACCACCGTGACCATGCGCTCCGGGTCGAGGCGGCCGTCCATGGCGGCCCGGATGGCCTCTTCGTCCACCGCCCGGACCCGGGGAATGTAGCGCTCCAGGTAGTCCTCGCCGAGATCGTAGAAGCCCATGGTGCCCAGGTTGCTCACGATGTCCTTGTTGCCGGCGATATCCAGCGGGAAGGAACCGGTGAGGTAGCGCTGAGCGGCCTCCACCTCCTCCTCGGTGGGCCCGTCCTGGACGAACTCCTTCACCTCGCCCTGCAGCACATCAAGGGCCTTTGCGAGGTTCTCGTTGGCCGTCTGGAGCCCAGCGACGAAGGGCCCCCGGCGCTGCAAGCCGCGGAAGGTGCTGAACACGCTGTAGGACAGGCCGCGCTCCTCGCGCACGGCCCCCACCAGCCGGGAGGCGAAGCCGCCGCCGCCCAGACTGTAGTTGCCCACCAACAAGGGGAAGTAGTCCTCCCCGCCGCGGCGGATGGCGGGCTGGCCCATGAGCACGTGGGCCTGGGTGACGTCGCGCTCCAGGAAGACCTGTTGCGGACCTTCGAGCTCGGGAACCTCGGGCAGGGGCTCGGGCCGGGAGCCCTCCGGGAGCCCGCCCAGGGTGTCGGCCAGGAGCTGCCGGGCATCCTCCTGTTCCAGATCCCCCACCACGGCGATGGTGGCGTTGGCTCCCACAAAGTGGTCCTCCGCGAATTCCTGCAGGTCCTCGCGGCCGATTTCCCGGAGGTGCTCCGGGATGCCTTTGCCCGGGTGGGCGTAGGGGTGGTCGCCGTACACGGCCCGGAAGAAGGCCTTCACCCCCTCGGTCTGGGGGTCCTCCCGGTCGCGGCGGATGGAGATGATCTGACGCTGGCGCTCCCGCTGCAGGGCCTCCTCGGGGAATACCGGGTCCCGCAGGGCCAAGGCCATGAGGTCCAGGGCCTCCCTTTCCGTTCCCTCGCTGGTGAGGCTGGTGACCTGCACCGAGAAGGTGTCGCGGCTGCTCGAGGCTTCGAAGTCCAGGCCCAGCCCGTCCACCTCGCGGGCGAAGGCGTCGGAGGAGAGGTCGCCGGCGCCCTCGTTCAGCATGCGGGCCACCAGGGCGGACAGGCCGTGGCGCCCCTCGGGGTCCCGCGCGCTCCCCGCGTCAAAAGTGGCACGGACGCTTACCATGGGCAGCGAGGGGCGGTGCACGAAGTAGACCCGGGCGCCGTTGTCCATTTGCCAGGTCTCGATGGGGACGGAATATTCCCCCTCCTCCGCCCGGTCCTCCGCCGGAGCGCTTCCCGCCCCCAGGGCCAGTCCTGCCGCCACCAGGAGGGCGCGCACGCCCCCCCTCCGGAGCATCCCCGTCGCCGTTCCTGTGCTCACGATTCCTCCTCCGCGGATTGGGGCTTTTCGGGGTGGAGCCGCACCACCGTGCGGCGCTCGGGCTGGAGGTACTTGCGGGCCACCTCCCGGACCTGCTCGGGGGTCACGGCACGGATGCGGTCCACGTAGGTGTCCAGGTACTCGTGTCCGTAGCCGATGGTCTCCAGCTTGCCGATCTGCATGGCCTGGTAGAACACCGAGTCGCGCTCGAACACCTCGTCTGCCTCGATCTGGCGCTTGACCCGGTCCAGCTCCTCGGCGGGCACCAGGTCCTCCCGCAGGGTGCGGACCTCGGCCAGCAGGGCTTCCTCCAGATCGCCCATAGAGGTATCGCCGGCGGGGACGCCGTCCACGTAGAACAGGCCGGAGTCCCGGCTTGCCGGGTCGTAGAAGGTATCCGCCGCGGCCGCCACGCCCTGCTCCCGCACCAGCCGCGCTGGGAGGCGGGCGGAGCGCCCCTCGCTCAGGATCCCGGCCAGGACCCGCAGGGCGTAGGGCTCCCACTCCTCCTCGGCCGCGGGCAGGTTGGGCACGCGGTAGCCGGCCACCAGATACGGCACCCGCGCCCGGCCGGTGATGTCCGCCTGTCGCTCGCCCCCCGGGTCCGCCCCGTAGGTGGGCCGCTGCGGGCCTTCCTCGCCGCCCTCCAGGTCGCCGAAATACTCTTCCGCCTTGGCGAAGACCTCCTCGGGATCCACATCCCCCGCCACCACCAGGCGGGCGTTGGCCGGGGCGTAGTATTCGCGGTACCAGGCCTCGGTCTGCTCCACGGTGAGAGCCTTGAGGTCGGGCATCCAGCCGATGATGGGGTCGCCGTAGCCGCTGGCGTCAAAAGCCACCGAGGACAGCACCTCCCGGGCCTTGGCCTGCGGGTTGTCCTCCACGCGCAGGCGGCGCTCCTCCATGACCACCTTAGCCTCCTTGTCGAATTCCTCCGGCGGCAGGAGGAGGTTGACCATGCGGTCCGCCTCCAGGCGCAAGGCCACATCCAGGCGATCGGCGGCGAGCTGCTCGAAGTAGGCGGTGTAGTCCTGGCCGGTGAAGGCGTTCTCCTCGCCGCCGTTGCGGGCAATGATCTCCGAGAGCTCGCCGGGGCCCACCTCCTCCGTGCCCTTGAACATCATGTGCTCGAGCACGTGGGAGATGCCCGTCCGGCCGCGGGGCTCATCGAGCCCCCCGACCCGGTACCAGACCATGGAGGTGACCACCGGCGCACGGCGGTCGGGCTTCACCAGCACCTCCATGCCGTTGGACAGGGTGTGGGAGACCACCTCCTCCTGGGCCTGGACGGGCGCGGCCGCCAGGATCAGGGCGCCCAGGGCGGAAAGCAGGCGCGCGGCAGCTGGACCTTTGAGCATGTCTTCTCCTAGGTTAAGGATCCTGCGCATCCGGGGCCTTCCAGGTTATCATGGTGCGGCGATTCGCCCGCCGCATCCCCAACGCAGTGAGAGCGCATGTTCAAGCGTAAGAACCAATCGCAGGAGTCCGCCGACAACGGCAACGATCGGCGGGGGCTCTTCGCCCGCATGAAGGAGGGCCTGGCCAAGACCCGCGGCAGCTTCACCGAGGGTCTGGCCCGGCTGGTGGCGGGCAAGAAGCAGATCGACGACGAGCTCATCGAGGAGCTGGAAAGCCTCCTGATTACCGCCGACGTCGGAGTGGAGGCTACCACGGAGATCATCGAGGCCATCACCGATCGGGTCAAACGCCGCGATCTCGATGACCCCGAGGCGCTGGTGGAAGCCCTGCGCGACCACCTGGTGGAGGCCGTGTCCGTGCCCGCCGACCCCCTGGACTGGCAGCCCGGCGCCGACCAGCGCGTGGTGCTGGTGGTGGGGGTCAACGGCGTGGGCAAGACCACCACCATCGGCAAGCTGGCCGCCCGCTACCAGGAGGAGGGCCTGTCGGTAATGCTGGCCGCCGGCGACACCTTCCGGGCGGCGGCGGTGGAACAGCTCCAGCAGTGGGGCGAGCGCTGCGGCTGTCCGGTGGTGGCCCAGGATACCGGGGCCGATTCGGCCTCGGTGATCCACGACGCCGTGCAGGCCGCCGCCAGCCGGGAGGCGGACGTCCTGCTCGCCGACACGGCGGGCCGGCTGCACACCAAGACCAACCTCATGGAGGAGCTGGCCAAGGTACGCCGGGTAGTGAACCGCCTGAATGCCGACGCCCCGCACGAGACCTGGCTGGTGGTGGACGCCACCACCGGGCAGAACGCCATCGCCCAGGCGGAGAAGTTCCACGAGTCGGTGCCCCTAACCGGCCTGGTGGTGACCAAGCTGGACGGCACCGCCAAGGGCGGCATCGCCGTCTCCCTGGTGCGCCGGCTGGGACTGCCCATTCGCTACATCGGCATCGGGGAGGGGGTGGAAGACCTGCGCCCCTTCGACCCGGAAGCCTACGTGGACGCCCTCCTCGATACCGGCTCGGAAGCGGGCGATGCTACGCCTTGACCGGGTCTCCAAGCGGTACCCCCAGGGCCATACGGCCCTGCAGGGGGTGTCCCTGGACTTGGCCCCCGGCTCCATGCACTTCCTCACCGGCCACTCCGGGGCGGGCAAGAGCACCCTGCTGAAGCTCGCCACCGCCATGGAGCGCCCCTCGGGGGGCCGAATCTTCTTCGGTGACGAGGAGATCACCCGCATCCCGCGGCGCCGCATCCCCCATCTGCGCCGGGCCATCGGCACCGTCTTCCAGGACCACAAGCTGCTCTACGATCGCACGGTGTTCGACAACGTTGCCCTGGCGCTGCGGGTGGCCGGCTTTCCCCAACGGCGCATCCGGGGGCGGGTGCAGGCGGCCCTGTCCAAGGTAGGCCTGGAAAGCCATCAGAACAAGGCGCCCATCACCCTCTCCGGCGGGGAGCAGCAACGCGTGGCCATCGCCCGCGCCCTGGTAAACAAGCCCTCCCTGCTACTGGCCGACGAGCCCACGGGCAACCTGGACCGCAAGCTTGCCAACGAGGTCATGAACCTGTTCCACGAGTTCCACCAGTTCGGCGTGACGGTGCTGGTAGCCACCCACGATCTGGGGCAACCGGAGCGGCTGGGCCTGCCGCAGATCCAGTTGCGGGAAGGGCAGTTGGTCTCCTGATGTCCCTCCGCATCCGGCTCCACCAGCACCGCGAGGCTTTCGACGACGCCCTGGTCCAGCTCGGGCGGGCCCCGGGCAGCACCCTGCTCACCACCCTGGTGCTGGCCCTCGCCCTGGCCCTTCCCGCCATCCTCCTGGTGACCACCGACAACCTGGAGCGCCTTACGGACGGCTTTGACGCCCCGGGGACCCTCAATGTCTTCCTCCACCCCGAAGAGCCCCCGGACCGCGAGGCGATGGAGGAGCGGCTACGGGAGCTCGACGGCATCAAGGCGGTGGCATACACCCCTCCTGACCAGGCCCTGGAGGAGGCCGCCGATCTGCTGGGGCTGGGGGACGCCCTGGCCGACATGCCGGACAACCCCCTGCCGGGCAGCTTTCGGGTCACCGTCGCCCCGGACCGGCGCGCGCCCGAGCGTATGTCCGCCCTGGCCGAGGACATCGACGGCTGGTCCGGGGTGGATCAAGTGCAGTACGAGCGGCAGTGGGTGGAGCGTTTCCAGGCGGTGGTGGATTTCCTGCGCAGCCTCGGCGGAGGCATCGCCCTGATCCTGGGCGGCGTGGTGATCCTGGTCATCGGCAACACCATCCGCCTGGCGGTGGCCGCGCGCCGCCGGGAGATCGAGGTGGTGAAGATGATCGGCGGCACCGACGCCTTCGTGCGTCGGCCCTTCCTGTACGCGGGCCTGATGCAGGGCCTCCTGGCGGCGGTGGGGGCGGGCGTGCTGGTGGCGATGGCCCTGGCCTTCCTGGACGCGGCGGTGGCGGACCTGGCCGCCCGCTACGGGGCACGACTGGGCCTGGAAGGGCCCGGCGCGGCCTTCTACGGCAATCTGCTGCTAGCCGGGGGCGCCCTCGGCTGGCTGGGCTCGCGGGTGGCGGTGCGCCGCCACCTGAGGGAGATCGAGCCCGCCTGAGGGGATCCCCTTGAAATCCTCCGGGCCGGCCCCCACCTTAGGAGGGAGACCCGCCCACGGTCCCGGAACTTCGGACGGGAACCGGCCTCTAAGGAATAAGGGCGACGGCGTAACGACTTACGCCTCCCGAACCGTTACCGAGGCGGTCCGTAGCCCCGAGTCCGGAACCTTTTTGCAACCAGGGGAGGTCCAGCCCATGGCTTCCAAGAGCCTCACCCTCTCGATTGATGCCCATAGCGGCTCTCTGGAGAGCTATCTGTCCTACGTGCGCCGGCTCCCCCTGCTTTCCTGGGAGGAGGAGCAGGACTACGCCCGGCGGTATCGTAGCGAGGAGGATCTGGAAGCGGCCCGCGCCCTGGTCCTGTCCCACCTGCGGGTGGTGGTCCGGATCGCCCGCGGCTACCAGGATTACGGCCTGCCCTTCGCGGATCTGATCCAGGAGGGCAACATCGGCCTCATGAAGGCGGTGAAGAACTTCGATCCGGACCGCGGCGTCCGGCTGGTGAGCTTTGCCGTGCACTGGATCCGGGCGGAGATCCACGAGTACATCCTGCGCAACTGGCGCATGGTCAAGGTGGCCACCACCAAGGCGCAGCGCAAGCTGTTCTTCAACCTGCGCAAGACCAAGAAGCACCTCTCTTGGCTGTCCCGCGAGGAGGCCCGGGACATCGCCGAGGACCTGCAGGTGCCCGAGGAGCAGGTGCTCAAGATGGACGCCGTCATGTCCCGCGGGGACCAGTCCCTCAACGAGCCCATCGGCGAGGACGAGGACGGCGACACCCGGGTGGACATGCTCCCCGACGGCGGCGAATCCGTGGAGGAGGAGCTGGCCGAATCGGAGCTCAAGGAGCGTACCGGCGAGGCGCTGGCCAGCGCCCTGGCCAACCTGGACACGCGCAGCCGCGAGATCATCCAGCGGCGCTGGCTGACCGAGCCGGCGGCCACCCTCCAGGAGCTGGCCGACGAGCTCCAAATCTCCGCCGAGCGCGTGCGCCAGATCGAGCGCAAGGCGCTGACCAAGCTGCAGGGCCCCATCGCCGAGGCCATGGAGGCCGAAAACGCTTGAGGCTCCCCCCCTCCTCCTGATCACCGACCGCAACCGCACCGCCGGCCGCCCCCTGCTTCAGGTGGCGACCACGGCGCTGGATGCGGGCCTCCCGGCCGTTCAGCTCCGCGACCGCGATCTTCCCGACGACGAGGCCCACGCCCTCGGCACCGCCCTGCGCGAGGCCACCCGCGCCCGCGGCGCGCGGCTGTTCGTCAACGGCCGACCCGGGCTGGCGCGGGCCGTGGGGGCCGACGCCCTCCATCTGCCCGAGGGGCTGCCCCGCCCTCCCGCCGACCAATGGGACGGCCCCCTGAGCGTGGCCGCCCACGACCGCGCCGGGCTGGAGCGCGCCTGCCAGGTGGGGGCCGCCTTCGTCCTGCTCTCCCCCCTCTTCGCCACCCGCACCCACCCCGACGCCATTCCTCTGGGCCCCGAGCGGTTCGCCGCCCTGGCCGCGGAAAGCCCCGTCCCCGTAGTCGCCCTGGGCGGCGTCACCCCCGCCAACGCCGTCGCGGCCCGCAATGCCGGCGCCCGGGGGGTGGCCTGCATGGACGCCATACTGGCCGCCCCGGACGTCTCCGGGGCGGTACGGAGCCTGCTGGCTGCGCTGGAAGGGGAAACGCGGGGAGCCGTTCGGGGCAGGGTCGGGGGTTAGCGGGGCTCGAACAGGCCGCAGGCCGCCAGGTGGTGGAGCAGGGGGCCGTTGGCGCCGGGCATGGCGTCGGCCTCCGCCCACAGCTCCGCCTCCGCCACCCAGCGCAGAGCCTGGCCCTCCAGCCCGCTAGGTATTCCGGAAAATTCCGGCACCAGAAAGGGATACAGGCGGACCGCGTAGTCCCGCTGACGGTGATCGAAGGCCGGGTAGGTGTGGACCGAATGGACGTGAATGCCCACTTCCTCGGCAAGCTCCCGATGCAGGGCCGCCTCCGCCGTCTCCCCGGCTTCCAGCTTGCCGCCCGGGAATTCCCAGATCCCGCCTCCCGGCCTGTCGGGGTCACGGCTTCCGAGAAGGAAACACCCCTCCCGCCGAACCAATCCCACCGCAACATGGAGCTCAGGGTCGACGGCCACGGCCACCCCTGTTCGACGCCGGATTAACCGCTGAGGTCACGGAGAAGGAAAAGAGACTGGGAAACCAGGAATCCAGAGGGAAAGGGGATCCTTCCTCCGGGCAAAGGGGCCTGCCGGCCGTTGCGGGCCTTTTCTCGACGCCCTCCGCGTCTCTGCGGTCCCCACATCCGCAGGTACCTAGGTGCGGTACTCGGCGTTGATGGTCACGTACTCGTGGGAGAAGTCGCAGGTCCAGCGGAGGGCGGACCCGCGGCCCCGGCCCAGGTCGAGGTGCACGGTCACCTCCTCGGGCGCCATGGCCGCCTGCCCGGCCTCCTCGGTGTACTCAGCCGCGCGCACCCCGCCACGAACCACGCAGACCTCGCCGATGTGCAGGGTCACCCGGCTCCAGTCCAGGTCCTCCGGTGCTGCGGCCCCCGCCGCCGCGAGGATCCGCCCCCAGTTTGGATCGCTGGCGTAGGCGGCGGTCTTCACCAGGGGAGAGCGCGCGACGCGGTCGGCGACGGCCTCGGCTTCCGCGTCGGAGTCGGCGCCGGAGACCCGAATGGTGAGGAGCTTGGTGGCCCCCTCGCCGTCGCGGACGATGGCCAGGGCGAGCTCCCGGCAGACCTCCGTCACGCCCTCGGTAAGCTCCCGGTACCGGGGGTCGGTGACGGATTCCACCGGGGCCATGGGCGCCTGGCCGGTGGCGGTGAGGGTCAGGGCGTCGTTGGTGGAGGTGTCCCCGTCCACGCTGATGCGGTTGAAGCTCTCCCCAACGGCGGTCTCCAGCATGACCCGCAGGCCCTCGTCGGCCACCGGGGCGTCCAGGGCCACGAAGGCGAGCATGGTGGCCATGTTGGGGTGGATCATGCCGGAGCCCTTGGCGATTCCGGTGATGTGCACCGGGGTCCCCGCCAGCTCCAGGGAGCGGCTGGCCCCCTTCAGCCGGGTGTCGGTGGTGCCGATGGCCTCGGCGGCCGCCCACCAGGCCTCGGGCTCCTCCCGGAGGCGGCTGACGCACACTGGAAGGGCCCCGTCGAAGGGCTCCAGGGGCAGGGGCTCCCCGATCACGCCGGTGGAGAAGGGCAGCACCGCGTCGGCCTCCACCTCCAGGGCCTCGGCAACCAACCGGCAGCTCTCCCGGGCCACCTCCAGGCCGGGCTGCCCGGTGGCGGCGTTGGCGTTGCCCGAGTTCACCAGCAGGGCGCGGGGCGCCGCGGCGGCCAAGTTTTCCTCGGCCACCAGCACCGGCGCGGCGCGCAGGCGGTTGCGGGTAAACACCGCGGCGGTCCGGCTGCCCGGCGCCAGGGCCACCAGCAAAAGGTCCTCCCGGTCGGGGTCCTTGAACCCGGCGGCCGCGGTCCCCAGCCGGACGCCCGGGACCGCCACCAGCTCGGGCCGGTCGTCCGGACCCACCGCCATAGCTAGCTCGCCTTCCCGTGGCACTGCTTGTACTTCTTGCCCGAGCCGCAGGGGCAGGGCTCGTTGCGGCCCACCTTGCGTCCCTCCCGGCGTACGGGCTGCGATGTCTCCGCCGACTCGGCCTCGTCGCGGGCGGCATGGCCGCCCTGCGCACCAACCGCCTCGGAGGCCACCGCCCCTTCGGCGGTGGGGTGCTGGTACTCCATCTCCGCCGGCTCCGAGGCCTCCTCCTCGAAGGCCTCCAGGTCCGACTCGGCGCGCACCTGGACCTTGTACAGCAGCTCCACCACCTCCTGCTTGAACCGGTCCAGCAGGCCCTCGAACATGCTGAAGGCCTCGCGCTTGTACTCCTGGACGGGCTGCCGCTGGGCGTAGCCCCGCAGGTGGATGCCCTCCTTGAGGTGGTCCATGGCGGCCAGGTGGTCCTTCCACTGGGTATCCAGCACCTGGAGGGCCACCACCTTCTCGAACTCGCGCATCACCTGCGGCCCGACGGAGGCCTCTTTCTCCCGGTAGAAATCGGTGATGGCCTGCCAGAGCTTCTGCTTCAGGGTCTCCTCGTGGAGGTCGGGATCCTCCTCCAGCCACTGACGCACGGGCAGGTGCATGCCGAAGGTGTGGTAGAGGCCCTCCTCCAGCCCGGCGGTATCCCACTCCTCCTCCACGGACTGCGGCGGGATGTGCTGGTGGAACACCGAATCCAGCACGGCCTCGCGGAAGGCCTCCACGGTGTCGGAGATGTCCTCGGACTCCATGAGCTCCCGCCGCTGCTCGTAGATGAGCTGGCGCTGCTGGTTGTTGACGTCGTCGTACTCCAGCAGCTGCTTGCGGATGTCGAAGTTGCGGCCCTCCACCTTGCGCTGGGCGTTGGAGATGGCCTTGTTCACCCAGGGGTGCTCGATGGGCTCGCCCTCGGGCATGCCCAGGCGCTGCATGAGGCCACTCACCCGCTCGGAGGCGAAGATGCGCATGAGGTCGTCTTCCAGGGACAGGAAGAAGCGGGAGGAGCCGGGGTCGCCCTGGCGCCCGGCCCGGCCCCGCAGCTGGTTGTCGATGCGGCGGGACTCGTTGCGCTCGGTACCGACGATGTGCAGCCCGCCCAGCTCCACCACCCGGTCGTGGCGCTCCTGCCAGTCCCGCCGGGCCTCTTCGCGGCGCCGCTCCTTCTCCTCCTCGGAGAGGCTGTCGTCTTCCTCGATGACCCGCAGCTCGAGGTCCAGGTTGCCGCCGAGGACGATGTCGGTGCCGCGGCCGGCCATGTTGGTGGCGATGGTCACCGCCCCCGGCCGGCCGGCCTGGGCGATGATCTCCGCCTCCTTCTCGTGGAATTTGGCGTTCAGCACCTGGTGCGGGATCTGGGCCTTGTTGAGCTCCTCGTCCAGCTCCTCGGACACCGCGATGGAGGCCGTGCCCACCAGCACCGGCTGGCCGCGCTCGTAACAGTCCTGGATCTCCTCCAGCAGGGCGTCGAACTTCTCCTGCTTGGTGCGGTACACCACGTCGTCCAGGTCCTCGCGGACCATGGGCTTGTGGGTGGGCACCACCACCACTTCCAGGTCGTAGATCTGCTTGAACTCCACCGCCTCGGTGTCGGCGGTACCGGTCATCCCGGAGAGCTTGTCGTAGAGACGGAAATAGTTCTGGAAGGTGATGGAGGCCAGGGTCTGGTTCTCGTTCTGGATCTCCACCCCCTCCTTGGCCTCCACCGCCTGATGGAGGCCGTCGGACCAGCGCCGGCCCGGCATCATCCGCCCGGTGAATTCGTCGATGATGACCACCTGGTTGTCGCGGACGATGTAGTCCTTCTCCCGGGTGAACAGGGCGTGGGCGCGCAGGGCCTGGTTCACGTGGTGCACCAGGTTGACGTTGGCGGCGTCGTAGAGGTCGCCCTCGTTCAGCAGCCCGGCCTCGTTCAGGAGCCGCTCCACCTTCTCATTGCCCTCCTCGGTGAGGGTCACCTGGCGGGCCTTCTCGTCCACGGCGTAGTCGGTCTCCACCTCCAGCTGCGGGATAATGCCGTCGATCTTGTAGTAGAGGTCGGTGCGATCCTCGGTGGGACCGGAGATGATCAGGGGGGTCCGGGCCTCATCGATGAGGATGGAGTCCACCTCGTCCACGATGGCGAAGGCGTGGCCCCGCTGGACCTGGTTCTCCTTGCGGAAGGCCATGTTGTCCCGCAGGAAATCGAAGCCGAATTCGTTGTTGGTGCCGTAGGTGATGTCGCAGGCGTAGGACCGCTGGCGCTCCTCGGTGGGCATGTTGGCCCTGATGGTGCCCACGGAGAGGCCCAGGAACCGATACACTTGGCCCATCCACTCGGCGTCCCGGCCAGCGAGGTAGTCGTTCACCGTGACCACGTGCACGCCCTCCCCCGGGAGGGCATTCAGATAGGCGGGCAGGGTGGCCACCAGGGTCTTGCCCTCGCCCGTCTTCATCTCGGCGATCTTGCCGTCGTGGAGCACCATGCCGCCGATAAGCTGGACATCGAAGTGGCGCATGCCCAGCACCCGGTGGCTGGCCTCCCGGACCGTGGCGAAGGCCTCCGGGAGCAGGTCGTCCAGTTTCTCCCCCCCGGCAAGGCGCTCTCGGAGCCGCTCGGTCTGCGCCGCCAAGTCCTGGTCATTCAAGGCCCGGACGGTCTCCTCCTGGGCGTTCACCCGCTCCACCAGCTTTTGGTAGCGCTTCAGGAGGCGTTCGTTGCGGGTTCCGAAGGTCTTACCGATCAGCTTGGTCAGCATCGTTGGTCCGTTTGGCTGGCGATTGGGGAAGGGGCGCGATGCGCCCGCTCTCCGGGGCTCCGGAAAGCGGGGCTATCCCTTGGTCACGTATTCGGACGAATGGTTCTCTGGGCGAGATAGCGAGGGTACGATAGCGGAACAGGGGACTACCGGTCCAGGAATTTGCGCGGATCGATGGCCTTTCCTTCGCGCAGCACCTCAAGGTGAATGTGGGGCCCGGTGGAGCGGCCGGTGTCGCCCACCGAGGCGACCTGCTGCCCTTTCTCCACGGACTCCCCCAATTCTACTGCAACATCCTCGTTGTGCCCGTAGCGGGTGCGATAGCCGTTGCCGTGGTCGATCTCAACCAATTGGCCGTACCCGTACCGCTCCCCCGCCCAAGTGACCACGCCGGGGGCGATGGCATTGACCTCGGCGCCTTCCTTGTTGGCGATATCCACGCCGTCGTGGTAGGTGGGATTTCCCGAGAAGGGGTCGACCCGACGCCCGAAGTGCGAGGAAAGCCAGCCGCCGTCGGTGGGCCAGCCGTCCGGACGCATCTGGTCCCGGACGTTGCGACGGTCGATCATGCCCCGCAGCAGCTCCAGCTGCCCCTGCCGGTTGGCGATCCGCTCGGACAGCCGCTCCACCTCCCGGGCAAGCTCGGGGAGATCCTGTCCGCCCAGCTTCACCGGCCCCCCTCGCCCCTCGAGGCTTTCGTCGGGGCCACCCACCGCCGGATCCGGGGCGAAATCGAACTCGCCATCTTCCAGACCGGCCACCTTCACCACCTGCTCGCCCAGGGAATCCAGCCGGGTCACGCGGGCCTGCATGGTGCCCACCTGCTGGCCCAGAGCCTGCATGGCCGCATCCATTCCCTCGCGGGTTTCCCGGAACCGCTTGATATCCTCCTGCAGCTCGGCCCGATCCGTCTCGAGCCGGGCCACCCGCTGCTCGTATTTATTCTTCAGGGTGGAGGCGTCGGGGGAGGTCAAAAGAAACTGGGAGGCGAGATAGGCGAACGCGGCCATGAAGCCCAGAAACGATACAATCCCCCCGAAGAGGGCGGTGCGACTGAAACTGACATGGAGGGGCCGCCCGGTGGATCCCCGTGTCAGCACCAGGCAGTAGCTCTCTTTACAGTTCCGTGCCACTTCTTCTTCCTCTGCGACGGCGGGATTTTTCCTCGTCAAGTACCGTAAAAACTAGCAAACCTGGTCCCGCAAGGGAAGCTGCCACCGCAGGACATCATGCGTCACACCAAATTTCGTCCAGATTCTGTCGCCGGAGCCATCCGGACCCTGCTGCGCAAGCAGGGCTTGAACGAGGAAATTGAGCGGCTTGCCGCCGTGACCCGGATCTGGGACGGCGTCGCGGATGCGAGCTTGCGTAAGCATGCGTGGGTGGAAAGCTGGGACGGCACCGTCCTGACCATTGGCGTCGGCGACCCGGGGAGCGCCACCCGGCTGCGCTTCGAAGCGGACGAGCTCGCGGGGCGGCTGCGGGCCCATGGCCTGCCCGACCTTCAGGAGCTGCGACCGGTGGTCCGGCCCGTGGGGCAGCGGAACCCGCCGCCCCGCCACCGGCGGTACAGTCCGGAGGCGGCGGCCCGAGTCGCGGACAGCGCCGCCGAGGTGGCCGATCAGGAACTGCGGGCCGCGCTACTGCGCCTGGCGGACCACCTTCACACCCCGCCCGGGGAGGACAGCGGGGCGGACTAGAAGGTGCCGAACGACGGTTCCCGGCCCGGCCCACCAGGGCCCGCAGGGAGCCGAAGGCCCAGGGGACCTCAGGACCGGGCCTGAGATCAGGCCCAGGCTACAGGCCCGCCCACAAGCGGGCTCCGAACAGGTAGCCGAAGGTAATGAGGAGGAGGATCAACAACACCTGCAGGATACGGACGAAACCGCGCAGAAAGGCTCGTTGTCGGGTAATCACCCAGAGCAGAAGGGAGGCAAGGGCGGCGAGGCCGCCCAGGAACAGCGTCAGGCGCAGGACGAACAAGGCGCCCACTCTCGCGCTTCAGTGGGAGGGGAGCGGGTCCAGGTAGGGGCGGGGCTCCAGGGAGTACTCCTCGCGCTCGACCATTTCCCAGGCGGTGGAATCGGCCAGCAAGGCCCGTAGCAGACGGTTGTTGAGGGCGTGGCCGGACTTGTAGCCGCGGAAGCAGCCCAGGACCGGGTGCCCCATAAGGTACAGGTCCCCGATGGAGTCGAGCACCTTGTGGCGGACGAACTCGTCGTGGTAGCGCAGCCCTTCCTCGTTCAGAAGCCGGTGGTCGTCCACAACGAGGGCATTGTCCAGGTTGCCGCCGAGGGCCACCCCCTGCTCCTGCAGGCGCTCCACGTCCCGGGCAAAGCCGAAGGTGCGGGCCCGGCTGATCTCCCGGGTGAAGGCGGTCTCGGAAAAGTCCAGCTCCACCTCGTTGTTGTCCCGCATCAGGGGGTGATTGAAGTCGATGGTGAAGTGGATGCGGAGAGCGTTGCAGGGCTCGAAGCTCACCCTGCGGTCCTCCTCGGACACCTGGATGCGACGCTTGATGCGGATGAACCGCTTGGCTGCCTCCTGCTCCCGGACCCCGGCGCACTGGAGGAGGAAGACGAAGGGGGCAGCCGATCCGTCCATGATGGGGACTTCGGCGCCGTCGAGGTCCACGTAGGCGTTGTCGATCCCCAATCCGGCGAATGCCGCCATCAGGTGCTCTACCGTGGCCACCCGGATGCCGTTGACGCCGAGGGTGGTGCAGAGGGTGGTCTCCACCACGTTCTCCACCCAGGCGGGGATCTCCGGGCACTCGGGGAGATCGGCGCGACGGAAGACGATGCCGGTGTTTTCGGGAGCGGGGTGGAGGGTCACCGCCACCTTCTCGCCGGAATGGAGACCGATCCCGGTCCCTTGGATGGAGTTTCGCAGTGTCCGTTGCGCGACCATGGCCTTTGCACCTGTGGAGGGACCGGACCCACCCTCCCGGACGCCTGCGGGCGTCCGCCTGTGGACCGGAACGGGTTCCTTGTAAACGGTTATCCTACCGCAAATCCGTCCTTATAGAAACGTTCCTTCAATCGGCTTGTTTGCGCAGGAACGCCGGGATGTCCAGGTCGTCCTGGTCGAGCTGGCTGCCCTGTCCCTGCTCCCGCTGACGCCGCAGGTAGGTGGGGGTATCCAGCGATTCGGCGCTCTCCTTCTTGGGGCGCACCGCCGCCTGGGGCTCCGGCGCCATGGGGCGGGGGCGGGATTTCGCCTCGCCCAGGCCGGTGGCCACCACCGTCACCCGCAGCTCGTCGGAGAGCTCCGGATCGAGCACGGTGCCCATGACCACATTGGCGTCCTCGGAGGCGAACTCCCGCATGACGTTGCCCACCGACTCGAACTCACTGATGGCCATGTCCATGCCGGCGGTGACGTTTACCAGGACGCCACGGGCCCCGGAGAGGTCCATGTCCTCCAGCAAGGGGCTGGAGATGGCATGATTGGCCGCCTCCTCCGCCCGGTCGTCCCCGGAAGCCGCCGCAGAGCCCATAACCGCCATGCCCATCTCCGACATCACCGTGCGGACATCGGCGAAGTCCACGTTGATCAGGCCCGGGCGCGTGATCAGCTCGGAGATTCCCTGCACCGCGTTCAGCAGGACGTCGTCTGCCCGCTTGAAGGCGTCCAACAAGCTGGCCTTACGTCCCATCACGTGGAGCAGCTTCTCGTTGGGGATCGTGATCACCGAGTCCACATGCTTGGACAGGGCTTCGATGCCCGCCTCCGCCTGCTGCTGGCGCTTCTTGCCCTCGAACTCGAAGGGCTTGGTGACCACCGCCACCGTCAGGATGCCCTGCTCCTTGGCCTCCTGGGCGAACACCGCCGCGGCGCCGGTGCCCGTTCCGCCGCCCATGCCGGCGGTGATGAACACCATGTCCGAGCCCGCCTGGACCTCGCGGATGCGGTCGCGGTCTTCCTCGGCGGCTTGGCGGCCCACCTCGGGGGACGCACCCGCTCCCAGGCCCTTGGTGATGTTGGCCCCGAGCTGGATCTTGTTCTCCACGTTGATCCGCCGCAGGGCCTGGGCGTCCGTGTTCGCGACGATGAACTCCACCCCATCCAGGTTGGAGGCCACCATGTTGGAGATGGCGTTGCCGCCACCGCCGCCGACCCCGACGACCTTTATGGTGGCGCTGTCCTGACCCACCGTGTCTTCCAGTTCGAACATCGCTCCCCTCCTCCTGACGCTAGCCTTGGACCGCTTCCTTGACACCGCCGGCGGATGCACTACCGGCCGGCAGGCCCGCCCCGGATCCGATGCACCCGGTCATTCCCCGGCGCACCGCGACCCCGCCGCGGGGCGCGACGAGGAAGCGCGGCCACAGGGACAACAAACGCGCCTCGCTCTGCCGTTCCTCGGATCGAAACCGTCTGCTCTCATCCGCGTCCATCCCTCGCGGCTGGGACCGTTTCCCTGGCCCGGGGATTGACGGTCAGAAATTCTCCCGGAACCACGCCCGCATGCGCTTCACGATGGTTTTCCACCCGGAGCCGCTCCAGTCCCGGATGGAAGGATCGCGGCCGTGGTCCCGGCCGAACTCCACCAGGCCCACCCCGGTGGCGTACATGGGGTTGCGGACCACGTCATTGAGCCCTCCCACCCCTTCCGGAAAGCCCATCCGCACCGGGGCGTGGAAGATCTCCTCCGCCAGCTCCTGCATGCCCTCCATCTGGCTGGAGCCGCCGGTGAGGACGATGCCCGAGGCCACCACTTCCTCAAGGCCCGAGCGCCGCAGCTCCTCCTGCACCAGATTGAACAGCTCCTCCACCCGCGGCTGGATGATCTCCGTGAGGGTCTGGCGGGCCAGCTTGCGCGGCTCCCGCCCGCCCACGCTGGGTACGTCGATCTCCTCGTCGTCCTGGATCAGGTCCGTGAGAGCGCAGCCGTAGCTCTGCTTGATCTCCTCGGCGGCCCAGGTGGGGGTGCGCAGCGCGAAGGCAATGTCGCTGGTGATCTGATCACCGCCTACCGGCAGCACCGCCGTGTGGCGCAGGCTGCCCTGGGTGAACACGGCAATGTCCGAGGTGCCGCCGCCAATGTCCACCATGCAGACGCCGAGCTCCCGCTCGTCGTCGGAGAGGACCGCCTCACTGGAGGCCACCTGCTCCAGGACCACGTCGTTCACCTCCAGGTCGCAGCGCCGCACGCACTTGATGATGTTCTGCACCGCCGACACCGCCCCGGTGATCACGTGGATCTTGGCCTCCAGGCGCACGCCCGACATGCCGATGGGCTCCCGGACGCCTTCCTGGTTGTCGATGATGAACTCCTGGGGCAGCACATGGAGGATCTTCTGGTCGGTGGGCAGGGCAAAGGCCCGGCCGTTCTCCATGACCCGCTGGACGTCCGCCTCGTCCACCTCCTGGTTCTTGATGGCCACCACCCCCTGGGAGTTGTGCCCGCGGATGTGGCTGCCGGCGATGCCCGCCCACACCGATTCGATGGTGCAGCCGGCCATGAGCTCGGCCTCCTCAACCGCAGCCCGGATGGAGGCCACCGTGGACTCGATGTTGACCACCACCCCCTTGCGGAGCCCGCGGCTGGGGTGGCGCCCGATGCCGATGATCTCCAGGCCGCCATCGGCGGTGCGCGTGCCCACCACGGCACACACCTTGGAGGTGCCGATATCGAGGCCGACGATCAGGTTGTTGTCCGTGTTCCTGGTCATTTCCACCCTTTGTCACCCTTGGTTCGGGGGGTGTTCGGTTGCGGACCGGTCTTTTTGCCCCGCTTCGGCATCGGGGGCCACGGCCAGACCGTCCGGGTAGCGCAGGTCGATCCGGCGTACGGGCCGATCCAGAAGGCTCCACTCCCGCTCCACCCGAAGAAAGCGATCCAGCCGGCGCTCCCAATTCCGGCGGCCGAATCGGAGCAGGATCCGACCATCCACCTCCGCCGACCAGGCTCCGCGGGCATCCACCTGGAGGCGGCTCACCCGGTGACTCTCCAGGGGGTCCCGGAGGGTATCCAGACGGTCCAGCAGGGCACCCAACCGGTCGCGGGGGCCGGACAGGCGGGGCAGGTTCGACCCATCGGCAAGGTCCCGGGGCTTGAACACCGTCCCCTCCCGGCTCACCAGGAACCAGGGGCCGCCGTCGGACCACAAGGCCTGCGGGCGGTGCTCCGCCACCCGTACCCGCAGGGTATCGGGCCACTGGCGCCCGATACGGGCCGACCGTACCCAGGGGCGGGCCTCCAGCTCCTCTTTCATGCGGCTCAGGTCCACGGTGAAGAAGCCTCCTCGCAGCCGGTCGCCCAGCCAGCGGGCCAGGGCCTCCGGATCGGTGTGCCGCAGGTCTCCGCCGACCGCCACCTTGCGGACCGGGGTCTGGCGATCGAACCAGTCCCTGGTGTCGTCCAGCATCCCGGCCAGCCAGACGGCGCCGCCCAGGGCCCCCGCCCCGAGGAACCCGTACCGCAGGCGCGGTACCGGGAGCCTCCGCCGTCCGCCGTCACGGCGCCGCCGCGGCAAGGATGCGCTCCACGAGGTCGTCGAAGCCGATCCCCGCGTGGGCGGCGGCCTTGGGCACTAGGCTGTGCTCGGTCATGCCGGGCACGGTGTTCACCTCGATCACCTGCACCCCGCAATCGCCCACCAGCATGTCCACCCGCCCCCAGCCGTGGCAGCCCAGGGTGTCGAAGGCGTCCAGGGCCAACCGCTGGCAGTGCTCCTCCACCTCCGCGCCGAGGCCGGTGGGGTGCAGGTACTGGGTCCCCGCGCCGCTGTCGTACTTGGCCGCGTAGTCGTAGAAGCCGCGCTCGACCTCCAGCCGCAGAACCGGCAGGGGCGCGCCGTCGAGGACCCCCACCGTCACCTCGGCGCCGTCCACCCAGGCCTCGGCGAAGACGGTGTCGTCGTAGGCGGCCGCCTCCTCTCGCGCGGCCTCCAGCTCCTCGGGCCCCTCGGCGCGGGCCATGCCCAGGGAGCTCCCGCTGCAGGCGGGCTTGACCATCACCGGCCAGCCTAAGCGCGCCGGCACCGTCTCCAGGGGCTCCCGGCCCAGGTCCACCACCGGCGGGGTGGGCAGCTCCGCCGCCTGCCAGACCCGCTTGGAGCGCAGCTTGTCCATGGCCAGGGCGGAGCCCAGCACCCCCGAGCCGGTGTAGGGCACCCCCATGGTCTCCAGGCAGCCCTGCACCACCCCGTCCTCCCCGAAGGGACCGTGCAGGGCGATCCAGGCCCGCTCCGCCCCGACCTCCCGGAGCCGCTCCGGGAGGTCGCGCCCGGCGTCGAGGCGGGCCACCGGGTAGCCCTTGCGCTCCAGGGCCGCCGCCACCGCCTCGCCGCTGGCGAGGCTGATGGCCCGCTCGGCGCTGGGCCCGCCGTAGAGCACCGCCACCGTACCGCTCATGGATCGCGCCCCACGATGCGCACCTCCGGCTCCAGGGTGACCCCGGCGTGCCCCGCCACCCGTTCCTGCACCAGCCGGATCAGGCCCTCGATGTCCGCCGCCGAGGCCTGGCCCCGGTTGACGATGAAGTTGGCGTGGCGCTCGGAGACCTCCGCCCCGCCCAACCGGGTGCCCTTCAGGCCCGCCGCCTCGATCAGGCGTGCGGCGTGGTCGCCGGGGGGATTGCGGAACACCGAGCCCGCGTTGGCCAGGTTCACCGGCTGGGTGCGGCCGCGGTGGTCCAGCAGCTCGTCGGTCCGCTCCCGGATGGCCTCGGGATCGCCCGGCTCCAGCCGCAGGTGGGCGGCCACGAACCATTCCCCCTCGGGCAGGCGGGAGTGGCGGTAGCTGAAGTCGAACTCCGCCGGGTCCGCCGTGCGCACTGCCCCCTGGCGATCGATCACCTCCACCGCCGCCAGGATGTCGGCCAGCTCGGCGCCGTAGGCCCCGGCGTTCATGGCCAGGGCGCCGCCGATGGCCCCCGGGATGCCCGCCAGGAACTCCGCCCCCGCCAGCCCCTGCTCCGCGCAGAAGCGGGCCACCCGCGCGGAGCTCACCCCCGCCTCGGCGCGGACCCGGTCGTCCGCCAGGCGCTCCAGGGCCTTGGGGCCGCCGCGGGTGCAGATCACCGTCCCGGGCACGCCGCCGTCCCGCACCAGGAGGTTGGAGCCGTGCCCCACCCACAGCAGTGGCTCCACCGCCTCCCCGGAGGCCAGGAACGCCTGCAGCTCCTCCAGGGTGCGGGGGGAGAACAGCCGCTCCGCCGCGCCGCCCACCCGCCAGGTAGTGCGCGGCGCCATGGGCACCTCGCGCCGGAGCCGGGAGTGCTGGGCGGGGGCGCTCACGGACCCGCCTCCTCCCCGGGGCACAGGTCCCGGGCCAGGGCACCGATGTCCCCGGCGCCCAGGGTCAGCACCACGTCCCCGGGCCGGGCGGTCTCGGCGAGGGCCTCGGCCATCCCGGACAGCGCACCGACGAAGCGGGCCCGGGGATGGCCGTGGCGCTCCACCGCATCGTGGAGGTCCCGGCCCTCCGCTCCGGGAATGGGCTCCTCGCCGGCCGGATAGACCTCGGCGAGCAGGAGCTCGTCCGCCTCGCCGAAGGCCCCGCCGAACTCCTCCAGCAGGTCCCGGGTGCGGGTGTAGCGGTGGGGCTGGAAGGCCACCACCAGGCGCCGTTCCGGCCAGGCCTCGCGCACCGCCGCCAGGGTCAGCCGCACCTCCTCGGGATGGTGACCGTAGTCGTCCACGTACAGGATGCCGTCGCGCTCGCCGCGCACCTCGGTGCGCCGCCCCACACCCGAGAAACCCTCCAGCCCCCGGCGAATGGCCTCGGGTTCCACCCCCAGCCCGTCGGCCACGGCGATGGCAGCCAGGGCGTTGGCGATGTTGTGCCGCCCCGGCAGGTTGAGCGCCACCTCCACCAGCGGCGCCTCCTCGCCGTAGCGCCAGCACTCGAAGGTCATGCGGCCCCCGCGCGCGGCCACGTTGCGGGCCTGATAGTGGGCCTCCGGGTCGTAGCCGTAGGTGACCCAGGGCTTGGTGAGCCGCGGCAGCATCGCCCGCACCCGCGGGTGGTCCCGACACAGCACCGCCAGACCGTAGAAGGGCACCTGCTGCAGGAACTGCAGGAAGGCGTCCTCCAGGCGGGACGGGTCGCCGCCGTAGGTGTCCATGTGGTCCGGGTCCATGCCGGTGACCACCGCCACCTGGGGATGGAGGTAGAGGAAGGAGGCGTCGCTCTCGTCCGCCTCGGCCACCAGGTAGTCCCCCTCGCCGAGCATGCCGTTGCCGGTGATGCTGTTGAGGCGGCCGCCGATGACCATGGTGGGGTCCAGGCCGCCCTCGTGGAGCAGCGTGGCCACCAGGGAAGTGGTGGTGGTCTTGCCGTGGGTGCCCGCCACCGCCACCCCGCGCTTGAAGCGCATGAGCTCGGCCAGCATCTCCGCGCGCGGGATCACCGGGATGGCGGCGTCCAGGGCGGCCGCCACCTCGGGATTGGTGCGCTTCACCGCCGAGGAGGTGACCACCACGTCCACCCCCGCCACGTTCTCCGAGTCGTGGCCGATGTACACCCGGGCCCCCAGCTCCCGCAGGTGGGCCACTGTGGCCGACTCCTTGAGGTCGGAGCCGCTCACCGGGAAGCCCAGCGCCAGCAGCACCTCGGCGATGCCGCTCATCCCCGCGCCCCCGATCCCCACGAAATGGATCCGGTGGTGGCGCTCCGGCCCGGCCGGCCGGTCCGCCGCCTCAAAGGGCCTGTTATCCGGCATGTTTCCTTCCCTCCAGGCAGCTATCCGCCACCGCTTTGGCCGCCTCGGGACGGGCGAGTCCGCGGGCCGCCTCACCCATGGCCGCCAGCGCCTCCCGATCGGCGAGCCGGTTCCTCAACAGCTCGATGACCTCCCGGCCCTCCCATTCCTCCTGGGTCAGACAGACCGCCGCGCCACGATCCACCAGGGCCTCCGCGTTTCTGCGCTGGTGATCGTCCACCGCATGGGGGAAGGGCACCAGCACGGCGGGCACGCCGGCCGCCTCCAGCTCGGCCACCGTGGCCGCCCCGGCGCGGCAGAACGCCAGGTCGCACCATTCGTAGGCCGCGGCCATGTCCTCGATGAAGGGGGTGACCGTGGCCTCCAGTCCGGCCTCGGCGTAGCGCCGCTCCACGGCCTCCCCCTCGTCCCGTCCGGCCTGGTGCCAGACGGTGACCGGCCGCTCCTCCGCCAGGCCAGCCAGGCAAGGGGGCACCTCGCGGTTCAGGAAGCGCGCCCCCTGGCTGCCGCCGAACACCAACACCCGCAGAGGGCCGCTCCGTTCGGCGTAGCGCCTGGCCGGCGCCTCCAGGCACAGCAGCTCCGTGCGCACGGGCGTGCCCACCCATTGGGCCCGGGATCCCAGGCGCTCGGCCGCCTCCGGGAACCCGGCCAGGATGCGGGTCGCCTGGCGGCGCAGCAATCGGATGGCCATCCCGGGCACGGCGTTCTGCTCGTGCAGCACCAGGGGACGGCGCAGCAGCCAGGCCCCCAGCCCCGCCGGCGCGGCCACGTAGCCGCCCATGGCCAGCACCGCCGCCGGCCGCAGCCGCAGCAGGATGCGCACCGCCGCCGCCACGGCGCGGCCCAAGGCCCAGGGC
>NZ_JBKGZG010000027.1:0-30616 GCF_046545655.1 Thiohalorhabdus sp.
TACCGGCAACGCGCTGGACAACCGCATTACCGGCAACGACGGGGCCAACACCCTGAGCGGCGAAGGGGGCCGGGACACCATCCGGGCCGGAGACGGCGCCGATGTCCTGAACGGCGGCGAAGGCAACGACCGGCTGTACGGCCAAGCCGGGGCCGACGAGCTGCATGGCGGTTCCGGCGCCGACCTGCTGGACGGGGGCAGCGGCGCCGACGCGATGGCCGGCGGCACCGGCAACGACACCTACGTGGTGGACGACGCCGGAGACGAAGTCACGGAAGCGGCCGGCGAAGGCACGGATACCGTCCGCTCCTCCATCACCTACACCCTCACCGATAACGTCGAGAACCTGACCCTAACCGGCGGCGCCGCCATCGACGGCACCGGCAACGACCTTGCCAACCGCATAACCGGTAACAGCGCCGCCAACGAGCTGTACGGCCTGGGTGGCGACGACCGGCTGTATGGCCGGGGGGGTGATGACGTCCTGTCCGGCGGCGACGGCGACGACCGGCTATACGGTCAGTCCGGGTCCGACGAGCTGCACGGCGGGTCCGGCGCCGACCTTCTGGACGGCGGCAGCGGCGTGGACCGCATGGAAGGCGGCGCCGGGGACGACACCTACCGGGTGGACCATTCCGACGACGAAGTGGTGGAAGAGGCCGGGGCGGGCACCGACACGGTGTATGCGCGGGCCAGCTACAGCCTGGGCGCCCACGTGGAGAACCTGACCCTTGAAGGGTGGCGGAACCTGGACGGCACCGGCAACGACCAGGCCAACGAGCTGGTCGGCAACCGCGGGGCCAACACCCTGCGCGGTGGCGGCGGGGCCGACACCCTGCTCGGCGGCCGGGGCAGCGATCGGCTGGACGGGGGCAGCGGCGCCGACGCGATGTACGGCGGGACCGGCAACGACACCTATGTGGTGGACGACGCCGGGGACCGGGTTGTGGAAGAAGGCGGCGCGGGCCGGGACACGGTGGAGTCGAGCATTGACTACACGTTGACCGACCACGTGGAGGACCTGACGCTCACGGGCTCCGAGGACCTCGATGGTACCGGCAACGCGCTGGACAACCGCATTACCGGCAACGACGGGGCCAACACCCTGGATGGGGGTGCTGGTGCCGATACCTTGGTCGGGGGTGCAGGGGATGACGCTTACATTGTGGATGATAACAACGACAGGGTCGTGGAATCGTCCGGTGGCGGCGCTGACACCGTGCTGTCCAGCGTTGATCGTGAGCTGGCGGAACACGTCGAGAACCTTGCCCTGACTGGTGACCAGGATTTGGACGGTACCGGCAACGGACTGGCCAATTCCCTCACCGGGAACGCGGGCGCCAATATCCTGGACGGCCAAGGCGGAGATGATGTGCTGCGCGGTGGATCGGGGGACGACATCCTTCGCGGCGGAACCGGAGCCGACCGGCTTTACGGGGAACAGGGGGAAGACCGCCTTTATGGTGGGTCGGGGGCCGATCACCTTCATGGCGGCGCGGGAAATGACCTGCTGGAAGGAGGTGACGGCAGCGATACCCTCGTTACCGATGCCGGAGGGGACGTCCTGAAGGGTGGCGAGGGACGGGACGACTATGTCTACGAACGGGGTGCCGGAACGGCCACCATCGTTGATTCCGGTGACGGCAACTCTTTGACCTTCGGCGCGGGAATCGCTTCGGAGGATATCTCCCTCAGCGCCCGTCCCTTCGAGCTACGCGTAGCCGGGGGAGGGGCGGTGAGGATCGAGGGCTTCGATCCCGAGAATCCGTTCGCTCATACTCCGGTGGATACCTTCCACTTTGAAGACGGCACCGAGCTTTCCTACGAGGAGCTGTTGGATCGGGGCTTCGATCTCTTCGGGACCGCCGAAGACGATGTGGTTCGGGGCACGGCCGTCGAGGACCGGATCCACGGCCTGGAGGGCGATGACACCCTGATTGGCCTGGGCGGGGATGATCGGTTCTACGGCGGGGCCGGGGCCGATACCCTTCGCGGTGGGGCGGGCTTCGATACCGCGGACTATACCGAGTCCTCCGGCGGGGTGCATGTGGATTTGTCCGAAGGTAAAGGTGAGGGCGGCACTGCCGAGGGGGATCGCCTGCACAGCATCGAAGGACTACGCGGGTCGGCCCAGGCGGATGAGCTGAGGGGAGACAGTGGCGACAACCGTCTGAACGGCGGGGCTGGAGACGACCTGCTCGGCGGCAGCCAGGGCTCGGATGAACTAATCGGGGGCCGGGGCGCGGATACGGTGACCTACCAGGGAACCGGCTCTGCGGTAACCGTGGACCTCCGAAAAGGGACCGGCTCCCGCGGTGCCGCGACGGGTGATACTTATCGCGGTATCGAGCATGTGATCGGGTCGGAGCAGGATGATCGGCTGGTCGGCGATGCCGGTTCCAATACCCTCCGCGGGGCGGGGGGCGATGACCTCCTGCGCGGGGGAGAAGGGGCCGATACCCTGATCGGGGGCGCCGGCACAGATGTCGCCGCCTATAGCCGTTCCCAGGCCGGGGTGGATGTGGATTTGAGCTCCGGAGCCGGCGCGGGCGGTACGGCAGAGGGAGATACCCTCCATGGCATCGAAGGGCTTATTGGCTCGAATCACGATGATGTCCTCCGTGGGGATGAGGAGGCAAATACGCTTTCGGGTGGGCAAGGCGATGACCGCTTATTCGGAGGTGCGGGGGCCGACCGACTCGAAGGCGGCGAAGGTCGGGACCGGCTTTACGGGGAAAGCGGTAATGACACCCTGGCTGGAGGGTCCGGTGCCGACCTCCTTGACGGGGGGCAAGGCCAGGATACGGCTGATTACGCCTCGGCCACCGATGCAGTCACCGCGGACCTGGCCGCCGGGAAGGCCACCGTGGCAGGGGAGACGGATCGCCTGGAATCCATCGAAAATCTCCAGGGTTCCAGCCACGGCGACATTCTGGCGGGCGACTCGGAAAGCAACCGCTTGATCGGCGGGGCCGGTGAGGATCGCCTGATTGGCCGCGAGGGAGGAGATACCCTGATCGGCGGTTCCGGGGAAGATGTCGCGGACTACCGGAATTCCGAAAGCGGGGTAGACGTGGACCTCCAAGCGGGAACCGGCTCCGGCGGGACGGCTGAGGGGGACCGCCTTGAAGGCATCGAATCCCTGGATGGCTCGGCCCACGAAGATGTGCTTAGCGGGGATGCCGAATCCAATACCCTGTGGGGCCGGGAAGGCTCGGACAATCTTTACGGGCGGGGTGGCGCAGATTACCTGGCCGGAGGAGCCGGGGACGACCGGTTAAACGGCGGTCATGGAACCGACTGGCTGAATGGTGGTGATGGCCACGACCGACTCCAGGGCGGAAGATCCAGCGACGCCCTGCTCGGTGGCCAAGGCCGGGACCACTTGGCAGGGGGGGAAGAAAACGACCTGCTAGCAGGAGGCGAGGGTCGAGACCGTTTGGCCGTTCGGGGCAGTGACTTGGTCCTGCATAACCGCGGCGAGGGTATGGATAGGGTTGAGGATCTGGAGAAGGCGGACCCGCTGACGCTATCCCTGGGCGGGGGCACGGGCTTGAAGGATCTAACCCTGAGCCGCCGCCGAAACGACCTCGTGCTGCATACGGGGAATCCGGGCACCACCAGGGGTCGGAGCAATTCGGAAGGGTTGATCCTCGAGGACTGGTATTCCCAAAAGGGTGCGGCCAAGCCGGACTCAGTGACCCTACAGTTGGTTACCGAAGCCCAGGAGGGGTATGACCCTGGCGCATCCGAGGAGCACCTCCAGAAGCGGCTGCAACGCTACGATTTTTCCAAAATCGTGGAGACATTTGATCAGGCGCGGCGGGGCAAGCGCGGTGGAGCAGGGCGCTGGGAAGCAATGGACGCCGCCCTGGACAACCACCTTGAAGGCAGCGATTCGGAGGCCCTGGGCGGGGAGCTCGCCCATCGCTACGGCCTGAAGGGCAGCCTGGACGGCGTCTCCCGGAAGACGGTGGTCGACACGCTGGCCGATGAGCGCTTCGGCGAGAAGCCCCAGAGTCTGACCGGCTCCGGATCCGCGTAGGGGATGGATGCCACCCATGGCCAAAGGTGGTAAGGAGGAGGCGGGGGCCCCGGATTTCAGCCCCCGCCTCCTGGAGGTCGTGCAGCGCCCGCCCTCGCCCAAACCCCGGCTCATGCTCGGTCTGCTGCTGGCCCTCGTTATCGGGGTGCTGGTCTGGGCCGTCGTGGGCCGTTTGGACGTGGTGGCCAAGGCCGAGGGGCGATTGGTGCCCAAGGGGCGCCTGAAGATCGTGCAGCCCTTCGAAAAGGGGCGAATCGAGCGGATCCTGGTCGAGGAAGGGGATCGGGTACGCGAGGGTGACCCCCTTGTAACCCTGGATACCCGTTTGGCCGATGCGGACCTGAACCGGGTGAGCCATCGGCTGGCCAAGGCGGAGCTAGAGCTGCGCCATGTCCGGGCCGAGCTCGAAGAGTCCTCCGTGGACCGGCGTTCCGGGGATCCTCCCGAGCTCTATCGCCAGTTGCAGAAGAAATTCGCCGGACGCCGTAGGTCGTTCCAGGACAGGCTGTCACGTCAGCGGTCGCTTCTGGACGAGGCGCAGCAGGAACTGGAATCGGCCCGGGCCTCCAAGCGGCATTTGGAGGAAATCCTGCCGATCCACCATGCCAGCGAGCAGGCATTGAGGAAGCTGGAGGAAAAGGACTACGCCTCCCGGGTGGAGCTTCTCGACAAACGCCGGGCCCGAATCGAAACCCAGGAGCGTCTGGCCACCGAGGAGCACCGGATCGAGTCCCTTGAGGCAAAGGTGCTGAGCATCAAGCGGAAAATCCGCTCCCTGAAGTCTTCCCGTCGCCAGGAGCTGCTCGAGGAGCGGGTGGAGCTCGCGGCCCGAGTGGAGGAGCTCCGCGAGGAAAAGCGAAAGCTTTCCCACCGGCGGAAGCTGATGGACATCAAGGCGCCCGCGGACGGGGTGGTGAAACGGCTGGCCACCCACACGCAGGGATCGGTGGTTTCCTCGGGATCGGTCCTGATGCGGTTGGTTCCGAGCGGGGAGCCCCTGCATGCGGAGGTTCGGGTTTCCAACAGCGACGTGGGGTTCGTCCATCCGGGGCAGGAGGCCCGGTTAAAGCTCACGGCGTTCGATTTCCAGCGCTACGGCACCATCGAGGCCGAGGTCGAGCACCTCAGTCCCGATGCCAGCAACCAGGAGGAGCAGCCTGGCAAGGGGGGCGGGAATACAGGCGGACCGCAGGGGGAAACCTATCCGGCCATGCTCAACCTGAACCGCCAGCACATGACGGACGGCCAGGAAAGGCTGGAGCTGCGCTCCGGCATGCACGTAACGGCGGAGATCAAGCTCGGGACCCGAAGCGTTCTGGAATACGTCCTTTCGCCGGTTACGGAAGGGCTGAAGGAGGCTGGGCAGCAGCGCTAGGTTTCCTGGTCAAGGTTCCACGTTTTCCCACTCTCCGCCCGCCAGCGCCTCCAGCACACTCCCCATGATGAGCCCCGCGTGGGTGTGGTAGAGGCTCAGCCGGCACGGCACAGGCTCGCGCAGGCCCGTGCGCGCCTTGGCCTCGAACCGGCTCCAGGCGATGATCGGCAGGTCGTTGCGGTGGGCGTCCACGCCCAGCCAGGCGTCGTCCGTGAGGATCATCTCCAGGCCCGGATGGCCGGGCACGGCGACCCGCACCGGCAGGCGCCGGGTGCGCATCAGTCGCACCCGGATGCGGTTGTAGCACTCCGCGTCGATTCGCTTCGGCCGCACCCGCAGCGGCTTCAGTCCCTCGAGGATCTCGCTCACCGGCTTACCCTCTCAGCCGTTCATCCCCGTGTCCTCATCCGGCACGCCCTGCCGGAACACGCTGCTGGCCCGGATGTCCGCGGCCTCGATGGTCTTGAGGTCGGCTTTGGTCAGGCTCCGCTGGCCCGCGAACAGGCGGTTGGCCTGGCGCAGGCGCGCCCGGTCGATGGCGTTGCGGATGGAGCGGGCGTTGGCAAAGTGCGGCATCTGCATGCGCCGCTCGATGTATTCCTGGAAGGCCTCCTCCGCCTCGGGGCTGAGGTCGTAGTTGAGGTCGCCAAGCATCAACTTGGTGATCTCCATGAGCTCGTGGGGCCCGTAGTCCGGGAAGTCCAGGTGGTGGGCGATGCGGGAGCGCATGCCCGGGTTGCTCTGGAAGAAGCGGTCCATCTTGTCGGCGTAGCCGGCCAAGATCACCACCAGGTCGTCGCGGTTGTCCTCCATGACCTGCAGCAGGATCTCGATGGACTCCTGGCCGTAGTCGCGCTCGTTCTCCGGCCGGTACAGGTAGTAGGCCTCGTCGATGAACAGCACCCCGCCCATGGCCTTCTTGAGCACCTCCTTGGTCTTGGGGGCGGTGTGGCCGATGTATTGGCCCACGAGGTCGTCGCGGGTCACCGCCACCAGGTGCCCCTGGCGCACGTATTCCAGGCGGTGCAGGATCTCGGCCATGCGCATGGCCACCGTGGTCTTGCCGGTGCCCGGGTTGCCGGTGAAGCACATGTGCAGGGTCGGGGTCTCGGTGGTGAGCTGCATCTGCTTGCGCGCCCGGTCCACGAGCAGCAGCGCGGCGATCTCGCGGATGCGCCGCTTGACCGGCGCCAGCCCGATCAGCTCGTGGTCGAGCTTGTCCAGCACCTCCTGCACGTTGGAGGCCTGCAGCTCCTCCTCCAGGTCGATGGGGGTGTCGTCGGGCGGTTCCCCGCCGGACGGCGCCATTTCCTGGTTCTCGGGCAGATCTTCCGGGTTCACTTCCTGCATGGGGGTCACTCCTCGAAAGAGTGCTGGGCCAGCCTGGTTCCCGGAAGGGCCTGGGGCCCTTGCGGTACGCGTTCAACACCCTTCAGCCATTAGGTGCAGGAGCCCGCTTCAGCGGGCGATTGCCGGAATAGGCGGCGGTGTCCGATTCGGATTCGCCCGCTGAAGCGGGCTCCTACACCGGTATTGCGGTGGAGAAGGGGGCCGGGAAGGCTCCCGGCCCCTGAGCCGAGGCCTCAGCCGTACCGCTCGCCCTCCGGCCGCTCCTGCGTGACGTAGGGCTGGATGGTGTAGCGGATGGTGCGCCCTTCGTCCTCGGTGCGGATCAGCCGGAAGCCCGGCTCCTCCTCCGTCGGCCGGTTGACGATGAAGGAGAGGCGGGGCGTCTCCCAGCCTCGGTTGGAGTCGAAGCCCGTCACCCGGATGTAGTGCTTGGGAAAGGCCTTCCGGCACTCGTTCACCTCGTACAGGATGGCGGCCGGGTCCTTCATGTCGAACATGGGCATGCCCCACATCTCCCAGTAGGTGTTGCGGGGGTGGGGGTCGTCGGTGAACTCCACGTTCACCGCCCAGCCCTGGTCGAGGCAGTACTCGATCTGGCTCTTGATCTCCTCGTCGGTCAGGTCGTGCAGGAACGAGAAGGTCCCCTGCGTGATCCGGCTGCCGGGATTGGTCATGGCCATGGCGGATCCTCCTCAGCTGCTGGCCGTCGTTTCGGGGACGAAGTCGGCGGTGTCCGTGGACTCGTAGTTGAAGGTGACGTCCTTCCAGGTATCCAGCGCCTGCTTCAGCGGCGTGCACCACTTGGCTTCCTTCTGCAGGATGTCCGGGCCTTCCTCCATGATGTTCCTGCCCTCGTTGCGGGCCTTCACCATGGCTTCCAGCGCGACCCGGTTGGCCGTGGCGCCGGCCTGGATGCCCATGGGGTGGCCGATGGTGCCGCCGCCGAACTGCAGCACCACGTCCTCGCCCAGGTAGTGCAGAAGCTGGTGCATCTGCCCGGCGTGGATGCCGCCGGAGGCCACCGGCATGGTCTTGTTGAGCGACGCCCAATCCTGGTCGAAGAAGACGCCCTGCTGCAGGTTCTGCGGCACGTATTCCTTGGTCAGGGTGTTGTAGTAGCCGGCGATCATGTTGGGGTCGCCCTCCAGCTTGCCCACCACGGTGCCGGCGTGGATGTGGTCGACCCCGGCCATGCGCATCCACTTGGAGATCACCCGGAAGCTCACGCCGTGGGTCTTCTGCCGGGTGTAGGTGCCGTGGCCGGCGCGGTGCAGGTGGAGGATCATGTTGTTCTTGCGCGCCCACTTGGCCATGGACTGGATGGCCGTGTAGCCGACGATGAGGTCGATCATGATGATCACCGACCCGAGCTCCTTGGCGAACTCGGCGCGCTCGTACATATCCTCCATGGTCGCCGCGGTGACGTTGAGGTAGTGGCCCTTCACCTCGCCGGTGGCCGCCGACGCCCGGTTCACCGCCTCCATGCAGTAGAGGAAGCGGTCGCGCCAGTGCATGAAGGGCTGCGAGTTGATGTTCTCGTCGTCCTTCACGAAGTCCAGACCGCCCTTGAGGGCCTCGTAGACCACCCGCCCGTAGTTGCGGCCCGACAGGCCGAGCTTGGGCTTGGTGGTGGCGCCGAGCAGCGGCCGCCCGAACTTGTCGAGGCGCTCGCGCTCCACGACGATGCCGGTGGGCGGGCCCTGGAAGGTCTTGAGGTAGGCCACCGGCATGCGCATGTCCTCCAGGCGCAGGGCCTTCAAGGCCTTGAAGCCGAACACGTTGCCGATGATCGACGCGGTGAGGTTGGCGATGGAGCCCTCCTCGAACAGGTCGAGGTCGTAGGCGATGTAGGCGAAGTACTGGGCCTCCTGGTCGGTGCCCTCGCCGGTGTTCGGCACCGGGTCCACGCGGTAGGCCTTGGCCCGGTACAGCTCGCAGGCCGTCAGCCGGTCGGTCCACACCACCGTCCAGGTGGCCGTGGACGACTCGCCGGCCACCGCGGCCGCCGCTTCCTCCGCATCCACCCCCTTCTGCGGCGTGATCCGGAAGCAGCAGATCACGTCCGTGTCCTTCGGCTCGTAGTCGGGCTCCCAGTAGCCCATCTTCTTGTAGGGGATGACGCCCGACTTGTACCGCTCCTTCGGGTCCTGGATCTGGCCTTCGTTGCCCATGGCCGTTCCTCCTACGGGTTGGAACCGGTTTGTCGCCCCGGAAACGGTCCGTCCTATTCCGGAGTGATTCGCTCAGGAATAGCGTGGTACACCTGGGCAATGGCGAACAGTCGAATTGTTCCTGGATAACGATAGACGCGGGTCTATGGTCCCGCGGGGAGAACCGACCATGGAGCGGCCGACGGTCAACCTGCGCAGGTACGTGAGCCTGCGCCAGCTGGAGGTCTTCGAGGCCATCGCCCGGTTGGGCAGCTTCCGGCGCGCGGCGCAGACCCTGCACGTCACCCAGCCCACGGTGTCGGTGCAGATCCGGAAGCTCAGCGAGGCGGTGGGGCTGCCGCTGTTCGAGCAGGTGGGCAAGCGCGTCTATCTCACCGACGCCGGGCGCTCCCTGTACGAGAGCTGCCGGGAGATGTTCGACACCCTGGAGCGCTTCGAGATGGACGTGGCCAACATGAAGGGCCTCACCCGGGGGCGCCTGCGGCTGGCGGTGGTGACCACCGCCAAATACTTCGCGCCGCGCCTCCTGGGCGGCTTCTGCGAGCGCTACACCGGGGTGGACGTGGCGTTGAAGGTGACTAACCGGGAGCGGGTGCTGGAGCGGCTGCAGGCCAACGAGGACGACCTCTACATCTTCGGCCAGCCACCGGCCGGGGTGGACGTGGAGGCGGTCCCCTTCCTGCGCAATCCCCTGGTGGCCCTGG
Organism: Thiohalorhabdus sp.; assembly: GCF_046545655.1. Classification (NCBI taxonomy): domain Bacteria; kingdom Pseudomonadati; phylum Pseudomonadota; class Gammaproteobacteria; order Thiohalorhabdales; family Thiohalorhabdaceae; genus Thiohalorhabdus; species Thiohalorhabdus sp. The sequence goes on from NZ_JBKGZG010000027.1 coordinate 9,646, forward strand.
CTCCGCCGGGCCATCCCCTGGCGGACCGTGGGAGTGTCCCCCTGGAGGAGTTCGGGGAATACCCCTTTCTGGCCCGCGAGCCCGGCTCCGGCACCCGCCTGGCCGTGGAGCGCCTGTGCGACGAGTACGGGGTGACGCTCAAGGTGCGCATGGAGCTGGGCAGCAACGAGGCCATCAAGCAGAGCGTGGCAGCGGGCATGGGGGTCTCGGTGCTGTCGGAGCACACCCTGAGCCGCGGGGGCGAGGAGGTGGCGGTCCTCGACGTGGAGGGGTTCCCCATCGAGCGCCACTGGTATCTCGTCTATCCGGTGGGCAAGCAGCTCTCCGTGGCCGCCCGGACCTTCATGGACTATCTGCTCGCCGAGGGGGGCCGGGTGGCGGAGACGGGGGTCTCGGCGATCCCGCGCTCCCCCCAGGGGGGATGGCCGGTGGGGACTGCGGAAGACCGGGAGCCCGTCGCAGGGGCGAATCCGACTGTGAGGCCGGAACGGCGGCGGTAGGCGGCCGCCGGGCGCTACGAGCCGGCCGGGCGCGGGACCGGTCTTTGAGCCCCGGAGGGCGGGCGGTTCAGAGGCCCCAGCGCTCGCGGGCCGCCGCGAATGCCTCCGGGCCGGCCCCGGCCAGGCGCACCTCCTTGTCCTTGCCCTTGGCCCCCCGCTCCACGCTGGCGGCCGACTTGGGCAGGCCCAGCTCCTTGGCCAGGAACTGGGCGAGGTGCTTGTTGGCGGCGCCCTCCACCGGCGGGGCGGTGATGCGCACCTTGAGGGCCCCGCCGTGGAGGCCCGCCACCCGGTCCTGGGCGGCCTTGGGCTGCACGCGCAGGCGCAGGATCAGGTCGTCGCCGTCCCAGGAGAAGAAGGAATCGCTCATGGCGGCTAGTAGGCGATGCCCCGAGCCAGCTCGTGCAGGCTCTGCACCAGGAAGATCTTGATGAACTGGATGGCGAGCAGCACCACGATGGGGGAGAGGTCCAGGCCGCCCATGGGCGGGATGAGGCGCTGGGCGGGGCGCAGGATGGGATCGGTGAGCTGGTACAGCGCGCGCACCAGGGGATTGTAGGGGTCCGGGCTCACCCAGGACATAAGCACCCGGATGAGGATGATCCAGAACATCAGGGTCAGCACGGCGTTGACCAGGAAGGCCACCGCTTCGATGAAGTTTGCGAAGATGCCCATGGGGCGAGCTCCTAAACAAGGGTTGGGCCACGGAGGGGACGCAGGATAACAAAGACCAAGGCGCAGGAGGCTGAAGCCGCCTTGGCTCTGGGACTTCCGTGGTTAGATCAGGGCCAAACCGGTCTCAGCCGCCCAGTTCCCGCGACCGGCGTGCCGCCGCGGCCACCGCGTCGGCCAGGGCGGTGCGCACGCCGCCGCGCTCCAGGGCCTCCAGGCCGCGGGCGGTGGTGCCGCCGGGACTGGTGACGCGGCTCTTGAGCACGGCGCTGGGGTCGCCGGTCTCCCGGGCCAGGGCGGCTGCACCGCCGGCGGTGTGCACGGCCAGGGTGCGGGCCGTCTCGCGGTCCAGGCCCTCGGCCACCGCCGCCTCCTCCAGGGCCTCCAGGATCAGGAAGAAGTAGGCGGGCCCGCTGCCGGAGACGGCGGTGACGATGTCCATGTGCTCCTCCTTGGCCACCCACACCACCTCGCCGCCCGCCTGCATGATGGCCTGGGCGGTGTCCCGGTGCTCGGCGGAGGCCTCCGCGTCGGCGTAGAGGGCCGAGATGCCCGCGCCCACCAGGGCGGGAGTGTTCGGCATGACCCGAACGAGGGGGCTTCCCATGCCCAGCCAGGCCCCCAGCCTGGCCAGGGGGATGCCCGCGGCCACGGAGATCACCAGGGGCCGCGCCTCGCGCAGGATGGGGCCCAGGGCCAGGGCCACGGTCTCCATGACCTGCGGCTTCACCGCCAGAACCACCGTTGCCGCCTCGCGGGCTGCCTCGGCGTTGTCCGCGGTGGTGCGCACCCGGAAGCGGGCCGCGAGATCGGCGCGGCGGTCGGCGTCGGGCTCCGCCACCACCAGCTGGTCGGGCCGCCAGCCGGCGTCCACCAGCCCGCCGATGAGGCTGGCCGCCATGTTTCCGCCGCCGATGAAGGCGATGGGGGTCTGGGCCGACATGGGCTTCTCCTTTGGCTAGTCCGCGTTGCCGGGGTAGGCCCGCTCGCCGAACAGGGCCGAGCCCACCCGCACGTGGGTGGCGCCTTCCTCCACGGCCACCTCGAAGTCCCCGCTCATGCCCATGGACAGGGTGTCCCAGGGCGGTCCCGGAACGGCCTCCCGCAGCTCGGCGAGCAGGCCGGCGAGGCGCCGGAAGGCCGGGCGCGAATCCTCCGGGCCCGCACCGGGGGCCGGGATGGCCATGAGGCCGCGCAGGCGCAGATGGGGACAGTCGTCCCGGAGCAGGACCGCCAGCTCCCGGGCCTCTTCCGGCGCGCAGCCGGACTTGCTGGCCTCGCCGCTGACGTTCACCTGCAGGCAGACGTTGAGCGGGGGCTGGCCGGCGCGATGCCGCTCCAGGGCGCGGCCGATCTTGGCCCGGTCCACCGAGTGCACCCAGGGGAAGGCCGCGGCGACCCGCCCGGCCTTGTTGCTTTGCAGGGGACCGATGAAATGCCAGTCCAGGGCCAAGTCCGCCAGATCCGCCTGCTTGGCCTCGGCCTCCTGGGCGTAGGACTCGGCGAAGGCCCTCTGCCCCGCCTCGGCGAGGGCGCGCACGGCCCCGGCGGGGAAGGTCTTGGACACCGCCAGCAGGGTGACCGCCTCGGGGTCGCGGCCGCCCCGACGGGCCGCGGCGGCGATCCGCCCGCGGATGTCCTCAAGGCGTCGTCGGTATTCCGTGGTCTTGTCCATGGCCCGCTCCCGGTCCGGCCCTCCCTTCGGCGCAGAGGGGGATATTATGGGCCCCTGCTCCGCGCGGGCAAAGCGGGGATGCAGAGGGTCCCCGTAGACGGTAGGATTGCCCGGTACCGGTCAGCAGGAAACCGTAAGGGGGACGCAGATGGCGATGGACATTTCCGAACTACTGACCTTCGCGGTCAAGCACGGGGCGTCGGACCTGCACGTGTCCGCCGGCGAGCCCCCCATGATCCGCGTGGATGGCGATATCAAGAAGATCAAGGCCCCGGCCCTGGACGAAAAGCAGGCGCACGACCTGATCTACGACATCATGACCGACGACCAGCGCAAGAACCTGGAGCAGGAGCTGGAGGCGGACTTCTCCATGGAGGTCCCCAACGTTTCCCGTTTCCGTGTCAACGCCTACCACCAGGATCGGGGCCTAGCGGCGGCCTTCCGGACCATCCCCTCGGAGATCCTCACCCTGGAGGACATCAAGGCCCCGGACATCTTTCAGGAGATCGCCGAGAAGCCCCGGGGCCTGATCCTGGTTACCGGCCCCACCGGCTCGGGCAAGTCCACCACCCTCGCGGCCATGGTGAACTACATCAACGAGACCCGGCAGGGCCACATCCTCACCATCGAGGACCCCATCGAGTTCGTGCACCCCACCAAGAACTGCCTGGTGAGCCAGCGCGAGGTGCACGCCCACACCCACAGCTTCGCCAACGCCCTGCGCGGCGCCCTGCGCGAGGACCCGGACATCATCCTGGTGGGCGAGCTGCGCGACCTGGAGACCATCCAGTTGGCCCTCACCGCCGCCGAGACCGGCCACCTGGTGCTGGGCACCCTGCACACCAGCTCCGCGCCCAAGACCATCGACCGCATCATCGACGTCTTCCCCGCCGCGGAGAAGGACATGGTGCGCGCCATGCTCTCCGAGTCCCTGCAGGCGGTGATCTCCCAGGCCCTGCTCAAGAAAGTGGGGGGCGGCCGGGTGGCGGCTCACGAGATCATGCTCGGCACCCCCGCCATCCGCAACCTGATCCGGGAGAACAAGATCTCCCAGATGGTCTCCTCCATCCAGACCGGCCAGCAGCTGGGCATGAAGACCCTGGACCAGGACCTGCAGCGCCTCATCCAGAACCGGGTGGTCACCACCGAGGAGGCGCTCACCAAGGCCAACAACCCCGAATCCGTGCGGGCGGCCTGACCGCCCCGCCATCTTCCTTGACAAGGGGGCGGGGCTGCACCGGACGTTCGGGACGGTGGAATAGGAGGCCCGGAAAATGGCGGAGCCGCACTGCACGGTGGACATCATCATCCACGACCCGGCGGACCGGGTCCTGCTGGTGGAGCGGGCCAACCCGCCGCACGGCTGGGCCCTGCCCGGGGGCTTCGTGGATCCCGGGGAACGCCTGGACGCGGCGGCGCGCCGCGAGGCCCAGGAGGAGACGGGCCTGGAGCTGGAGGCCCTCTTCCAGTTCGCCACCTATTCGGCGCCGGAACGCGACCCCCGCGGCCACACCATCTCCACGGTCTACGTGGCCCACCCGGCCGGGGAGGCGCGGGCGGCCAGCGACGCCGCCAGCCTGGACTGGTTCCCCCTGGCCGAGCTGCCCGAGACGGCCTTCGACCACGGCGCCATCCTCGCCGACTACCGGCGCTTCCTGGAGAGCGGGGAGCGGCCGCGGCTGCCCTGAGCGGCCCGCTCCCCGCCGGCGCGTGGCCGGATTAGGAGCCGCCGTCCATCTGGTCCTGCATCTCCAGGTAGACGTTGTAGGCGTTGCGGCGGTGGGTGGCGTCGAAGGCGGGCAGCCCCTCGTAGTCGGACCAGTCGGTCTCGGCGTAGGCCTCCTCGAAGGGCACGAGGTTCTCCACCGCCTCGCCCATGCGCTCGCGCAGCTTGGAGATGTAGCCGCGCATGAACTTCACCGCCGCGGCGGCGTCCTTGTCGGCGGGACCGTGGCCCGGGATGATCATCCGTGGCTCGGGCTCCAGCTCCGCCACCCGCTCGACGCCGTCCAGCCAGTTGGCCGAGTCCACGTTGTCGCCCACGAAGGGGATCCGGCCGTCGAAGAGGATGTCCCCGGAGAAGACCACGTTGGACCCGTGGACGATCATCAGGGTGTCGTCGGGGGCGTGGGCGGGACCCACGTGGGCCAGCTCCACCCGTTTGTCGCCCATGTCGAGCACCTTGCGGTCGTCGAAAGTCTCGTCGGGCCCGATGACGCGGGTGTCCTCGTCCACCCAGGGGAACAGGGCCTCCCGGCGCTGCTCGAGGCGGGCCTCCGCTCCGGAGCCGCTCACGTAGCGCTCCGCGGCCTCGTGGGCGAGGATGGTGGCCTCGGTGTGGTCCTTGAAGGCCTGCAGGCCGTAGATGTGGTCGGCGTGGTAGTGGCCGATCACCACGTGGGTGACGGGCTTGTCCGTCACGCCGCGGATCTTCTCCAGGAGCTTCCAGCCCAGCGAGGGCGTGCCCAGGGCGTCGTAGACCACCACCCCCTTGTCGGTGACAACGAACCCGGCGTTGGACATGAAGCCCTGGTTGTCGGAATCGGGAACCCCGTTGCGGCCGATGACGTAATAGACGTCCTCGGCGGCCTGCTCCAGCTCCATGGAGATGTCCGCCTCCGCGTAGGGGACGTCCTCCCAGGAGACCGCCTCCGCTCCCGCGGAGGGCGCGAGGAAGCCGAGGCCGAGGAACAGCGGTATCCACCAGTAGTGGCGTATGGCGCGCGGCATTGAGGTCCCTCCCGATTTGTTGGGCCACCGAGAAAACGACCATAACCGTTTTGCGCAAGGGGGAAAATAGCATGCAAGGCGATTCGAACGCCCCCACCCTGGCCCGGGTCACGCTGCCCGATGCGGGCGGGCCGGCCAGCCGGGCGGTGGTCTGGCTGCACGGCCTGGGCGCCGACGGCCACGACTTCGTTCCCCTGTTCCAGGGGGTGGAGGAGCGCCTGCCCGGAATGCGGGTGGTCTTGCCGCACGCCCCGCAGCAGCCGGTGACCCTCAACGGCGGCATGCGCATGCGGGCCTGGTACGACATCGTCAGCCTGGAGACCACCGCGCAGCAGGATCTGGAGGGCATCCGGGCCTCCGCCGAGCGGGTCGGCGGGCTGCTCGACGAGCTGGAGGAGGAGGGCATCCCCGCCGAGCGGACCGTGCTGGGCGGCTTCTCCCAGGGCGCGGTTCTGGCGCTGTGGGCCGGGCTCGGGCGGCCCCGGCCCCTGGCCGGCATCGCCGCCCTGTCCGGCTACCTGCCCGCCGATCCCCCGCTGGCGGAGGCCCAGCGGGAAACGCCCATCTTCCTGGGCCACGGCCGCCACGACGGGGTGGTGCCCTTTCCCCTGGGGGAGGCGGCCCGCGACCGCCTGCGGGCCCTCGGCTGCAGCTCGGTAACCTGGCACCCCTACGAGCTGGACCACGGCGTCGACGCGGAGGAGGCCGGGGACCTGCTGGGCTGGCTGGAGGGGGTGCTTGCAGAAAGGGAGTAGGGCGTGTTGGGGAGGGCGGAGGCAGACCGGCTTGGCCGCCCCGGCAGCCGTTGGGGGCCCGCTAGGGGGCCGTCCCAAGCACCACGTCCCGCCGCCGCAGGTCCGCCAGGATGTCCGCGCCGAACGCCACCACCCGCTCGGGGTCGGGGTGGGCGATCTCGGCGGCGATGCGGCGCAGCAGCTCCGCTCCGGGGGCCGGCTCCTGTTCCATCAGCTCCAGGAGGCGGGCGGTGACGGGGTTGATCTCCAGGAAGCCGACGGCGTCGGCGCCGTCGCGGTAGACCACCAGGCAGGTGGATGTTTCGGGCGGCTCCTCGGGCCGGAAGTCGGGGCCGATGCGGTGCACGGGGAAGCGATAGCGGAGGCTCCAGGCCAGGGGCGAGCGCACCGGCGTCCCGGCGAGGAGGTCGCCGTCCGGGTCGGCGGGGAAGCCGGAGGGCTCCTCCTCCGCCGTGTACAGGGCCAGCTCCGCCCATTCGTAGTGGGCCAGCTCCTGCAGAAAGGGCGGATCGTCCGGCCGCTCGCCGCGCCCCTCGGCCAGGTAGGCGAGGAATTCCTCGGCCACCCGAGGGAAATAGGGCGTGGCGGCGCGGTGCTCGGCGAGGAAGGCCGCCACCCGCTCCCGCCAGGCCTCCTCGCCGAGGGTACGGCGCAGGACGGGGAAGGTGGAGGCGAGCAGGCCGTGCAGGTTGTTGAAGACCAGGCGCCGGTAGACGGAGCGGCCCCGCTCGTCGAGGCCCGGTGGGGGCGGATGGCGGTCCGGGTCGCGCAGGTGGGCGGTGAGGGCCTCCTGCTGCTCGCGCAGGGCCGCCGGGGGCGCGGGCTCGTCCCCGCTCCGCCAGCTCATGCCTCGGCCTCCGCGTACCGCTCCTGGGCACGGCGGATGGCGGCCACCTCCTCCAGCAGCTCCGGTAATGGCGGGATCTCGGTGTCGCGCTCCAGCAGGGTGGGGAGGGGGCCAAAGCGCCGGTAGGCCGCGTCCAGCAGATCCCAAACGGGGTCGATCACCGGCGCGCCGTGGGTGTCGATGAGCAGATCCGGTGCCTCCCGCCGGTGCCCGGCGATGTGGAGATAGGCCACGCGGTCGGCGGGCAGGGCGTCCAGGAAGGCCTCCGGGTCGTAGCCGTGGTTGGCGCTGTTCACGTAGACGTTGTTGACGTCCAGCAGCAGGTGGCAGTCGGCCTCCTCGGCCACGGCGGCGGTGAACTCCGCCTCGCTCATCTCCTGTCCGGGCGCGGCGTAGTAGGAGACGTTCTCCAGGGCCAGGGACCGCTCCAGGTGCTCCTGGACGCGCCGGACGCGCCCGGCCACGTAACGCACCGCCTCCTCGGTGAAAGGGATCGGTAGCAGGTCGTAGAGCTGGCCGTCGTCGGCGCAGAAGGAGAGGTGCTCGCTGTAGACGGCCACGTTCAGGCCGTCCAGGAAGCCCTTGAGGGCGTCGAGGTGGGCGTAATCCAGGGGCGCGGGGCCGCCGACGTTGAGGGACAGGCCGTGGGCGGCCAGCGGGCGGCCTTCCACCACGCGGCGGAAGTCCTTTCCGCGGGCGCCGCCCACGCCGATCCAGTTCTCCGGGGTCACCTCCAGGAAGTCGAGGTCGGCCCCCGCCTGCTCCAGGAGGGGGGCCACCAGGGCCCGGCGCAGGCCGAGCCCCGCCCCGTTCAAACCTCCTGTCGGGAGGCCGTCAGCCACCGGCGCACTTGCCCTCACCGCATTTCCCTTCGCCGCCATCCTTCTTGTCCTTGGCGGCCTTGTCCTTTTCGCCCTTGGATTTGTCGGCGTCGCTCATGCTGCCGCACTTGCCTTCTTCCCCTTTCTTGTCTTCGTCGCTGGCGTCGCCGCACCGGCCCTCCGCCTGGTTTTCGGCCACCATGTAGCCGCTGCCGAGGTCGGCCACTTGAAAGGGGTTGGTATCGGCCTGGGCACTGACCGCTCCCAGTGCGAGGCCCCCGGCCACTGTGGCCCCGAGTACGTAGTTGAGGCCATGGCTGCCCGGCTTGTGCTTGTCCGTCATGACTCCACCCTCCCGTTGTTGATTGTGGTGCCCGCCGCCCTGGGGGCGGGAGCTGCCCGGGCCATCCTATAGGGTATAGCCCTCTAAACACACTCTAACCCTAGATGGATTCAGGAGAAACCGAGGATTTCCAAGGGCTGGAGCTCGTGGTCGACAATCCTGTCCGGATCGCCCCCTACGGGGAAACGCTCGTTGCGGCGTCAGTGGGTGGAGACCGGCCTGCTTGCCTCCCGAGAAGTGGCTAGGTGGCCGCTTCCTCAGAGGGGGCTTCTGCCACGGACAGGCCATGAAGCCTTGCAACCCAACGGTCGGGTCCCGGCCCTCCTGCCTATTGCGCGTGCTCCTTGAGGAACTTGGCCGTTACCGCCAGGGCGTCGGGGTTCACGGAGATGGTGTCGATGCCCGCCTCCACCAGGAACTGGGCGAACTCCGGGTAGTCGCTGGGGGCCTGGCCGCAGATGCCGATCTTGCGGCCCTTGGCCTTCACTTTGCGGATGGCGTCGGCGATGAAGCGCTTCACCGCCTCGTCCCGCTCGTCGAACAGGGGGGACACCAGGGCGGAGTTGCGGTCCACGCCCAGGGTGAGCTGGGTGAGGTCGTTGGAGCCGATGGAGAAGCCGTCGAAGATCTCGGCGAACTCCTCGGCCAGGATCACGTTGGTGGGCAGCTCGCACATGATGTAGACCTCGAGGCCGTCCTCGCCCTGCTTTAGGCCGTTGCCCTCCAGCTCGGCCCGTACCTTCTCGCCCTCCTCCACGGTGCGGCAGAAGGGCACCATGATCTTCATGTTGGTGAGCCCCAGCTCATCGCGGGCGCGCCGGATCGCCTCGCACTCCATGGCGAAGCCTTCCCGGTAGGCCTCCGAATAGTAGCGGGAGGCCCCCCGGAAGCCGATCATGGGGTTCTCCTCCTCCGGCTCGAAGTACCGCCCGCCGATGAGGTTGGCGTACTCGCTGGACTTGAAGTCGGACAAACGGACGATGACGTCCTTGGGCCAGAAGCTGGCGGCGATGGTGGCCAGGCCCTCGGAGAGGGTGCGCACGAAGAACTCGTGGTTGTCGGCGAAGCCTTCCGTGCGGCGGCGGATCTCCGCCCGGTCCTGGTTGCTGGTGCGGTTGGGGTGGAGCAGCGCCATGGGATGGACGGCGATCTCGTTGTTGATGACGAACTCCATGCGCGCCAGGCCCACCCCATGGTTCGGAACCTGGGCGAAGGTGAACGCCCGCTCCGGGTTGCCCACGTTCATCATCAAGGCCACGGATTCGGGCAGGGACCCCTCGTCGATCTGCAGGTCCTCGACCGTGTAGTCCAGCTCGCCCGCGTAGATGTAGCCCGTGTCCCCCTCGGCGCAGGACAGGGTCACCCGCTGGTCCGGATCCAGGACCTCGGTGGCGTTGCCCGCGCCCACCACCGCCGGGATGCCCAGCTCCCGGGAGACGATGGCCGCGTGGCTGGTGCGCCCGCCGCGGTTGGTGATGATGCCGGCGGCCTGTTTCATGATCGGCTCCCAGTCGGGATCGGTCATGTCGGTGACCAGGATGTCCCCGGTGTTGAACTCCTTCAGGGCCTTGGGGCTCTCCACCACCCGCACCGGCCCGGTGGCGATGGCCGACCCCACGCTGCGGCCGGACACCAGCACCTCGCCGGTCTCGTTCAGGCGGTAGGAGCGCATTAGCCCCGGCTTCTTGCCGGCGTGCACCGTCTCCGGGCGGGCCTGGAGCATGAACAGCTCGCCCGTGTCCTGATCGCGGGCCCACTCCATGTCCATGGGGGTGGGCTTGCCGTGCACGGCGGAATAGTGCTTCTCCACGGCCACCGCCCAGCGCGCCAGGGTCAGGGCCTCCTCGTCGGAGAGTACGAAGCGGTTGCGCTCCCGGGCCGGGACGCGCTCGTTGTAGGCGTTGCCGTCCTCCCCGTAGACCATGCGCAGGGCCTTGTCCCCCAGCTTGCGGCGGATCAGGGCGGGCTTGCCCCGCTCCAGGAGGGGCTTGAAGATGTAGTACTCGTCGGGGTTCACCGCCCCCTGGACCACGTTCTCGCCCAGGCCGTAGGCGGCGGTCAGGAACACCGCGTTTTCGAAGCCGGATTCGGTGTCGATGGAGAACATCACCCCCGCCGCGCCGTGGTCGGCGTAGACCATCCGCTGCACGCCCACGGACAAGGCCACGTCCAGGTGGTCGAAGCCCCGCTTGGTGCGGTAGGAGATGGCGCGGTCGGTGAACAGGGAGGCGAAGCACTTGTGCACCGCGCGCACCAGGTTGTCCGCGCCGCGCACGTGCAGGTAGGTCTCCTGCTGTCCGGCGAAGCTGGCGTCGGGCAGGTCCTCGGCGGTGGCCGAGGAGCGCACCGCCACCGCCATGTCCTCGAGCCCGGACTCGGCGCACATCCGCCGGTAGGACTCCCGGACGCCGTGCTCCACCTCCTCGGGCAGGGCGGCGTCGAGGATCCAGCCGCGGGCCCGCTCGCCGGCGTAGGCCAGGTCGGCGCGGTTGGTGATGTCCAGGTCCCGGAACAGCTCACGCAGTGGCTCCCGCAGCCCGGCCTGGTCGAGCAGGGCCCGGTAGCCCCTGGCGGTGACGGCGAAGCCCCCGGGCACCCGCACCCCGGCCGCGGCCAGGCTGCGGGTGATCTCGCCCAGGGAGGCGTTCTTGCCGCCCACCTGGGCCACCATGTCCATGCTCAGGTCCTGGAACCAGATGATGTAGGGGGTTTCGTCCATGGATCTCTCCGTAGCCAGGTGCCAGGGGCGGGGCGGAGCCCGTACGGGCCCTTTCCATCCTCGTCTTCCTGCGGGCCGGTCCGCTATACTGTGCGCATCGGCAGCGGGGGCGGCCGCTCCCGGAGCCAGTGTGACGCGGAAATCCACCCCGGGAAAGGGGCCGCAGCCAGCGCGGGAACCGCACCATGAACAGCACCGACCTGACGGGCCACCTGCTGATCGCCCTGCCCACGCTCCAGGATTCCAACTTCGAGCACAGCGTGGTCTACATCTGCAACCACGGCGACGAGGGGGCCATGGGGGTGATCCTCAACCACCCCTCCACGGTGACCCTGGGGCAGGTCCTGGACCAGCTGGAGATCCCGCCCTCCGACCTGAGCGTGCAGGAGGAGCCGGTGTTCTCCGGCGGCCCGGTCCAGCCGGAGCAGGGCTTCGTGCTGCATTCCCCCGACCGCCTGTGGGACCAGAGCCTGCCGGTGAACGCGTTCAGCGCCCTCACCAGCTCCCGCGACATCCTGGAGGCCATCGCCGGCGGAGAGGGTCCGGAGCGGTTCCGGCTGATGCTGGGCTACGCCGGCTGGGGGCCGGGCCAGCTGGAGGGCGAGCTGCAGCAGGACGCCTGGCTCACCGTGCCCGCCAGCGCCGCGCTGCTGTTCGAGACCCCCTTCACGGATCTGCGCGAGGCCGCCGCCCGCTCCCTGGGCATCGACATGAGCCTGCTGGTGCAGCACGGCGGGCATGCGTAGCGGATAGCCGGCGTCCGGGCCCCTGAAGAACCCCGGTAGGAGCCCGCTTCAGCGGGCGATTCCATGGCAAGCCCGGATGCCTGCCGAAGGATCGCCCGCGAAAGCGGGCTCCTACAAGGGCTTCGCCTCCTGCGTAGGAGGCCACCGCCCCCAAGCGAACCAAACCACTCCCGCAAGGTGTGACGCATCCATGAATGCCCCCGCCAGCCCGGCCGCCGCGGACGCCCTGCCCCGCCACTTCCTGGGCCTGGAGGACGTGTCGGCGGCCACCATCAACCGCATCCTGGAGGAGGCCACCCGCTTCCGCCACCTGGTGGAGCAGCCGGACAAGAAGACGGACACCCTCAAGGGCCGCACGGTCATCAACCTGTTCTTCGAGTCCAGCACCCGCACCCGCACCAGCTTCGAGCTGGCGGGCAAGCGCCTGTCCGCGGACGTCATCAACATCAACGCCTCGGCCTCCGCCACCCAGAAGGGCGAGACCTGGATGGACACGGTGCGGACGCTGGAGGCCATGACCCCCGACGCCCTGGTCATCCGCCACGCCGAGAGCGGGGCCCCGCACCTGGCCGCCCGGGCGCTCACCAGCCACTGCTCGGTGATCAACGCCGGCGACGGCGCCCACGAGCATCCCACCCAGGCCCTGCTGGACATCCTGACCATCCAGCTGCACAAGGGGCCCATCGAGGGGCTGCGCGTGGCCATCGTGGGCGACACGGCCCACTCCCGCGTGGCCCGCTCGCAGATCCATGCCCTGCACACCATGGGCGCCGATGAGGTCCGGCTCATCGGTCCCAAGACCCTCATCCCGGCGGCGGCTGAAGAGGCCCTCGGCGTCCGGGTGTTCCACGACGCCGACGCCGGCCTCGAGGGGGTGGACGTGATCATCATGCTGCGCATGCAGATGGAGCGCATCCGTGGCGCGGCGGTGCCCAGCCAGCGCGAGTACTTCCGGCTCTACGGCCTGGACCGGCGGCGGGTGGGCCGGGCCGCCGACGACGTGCTGGTGATGCATCCCGGGCCCATGAACCGGGGGGTGGAGATCGCCTCGGAGGTCGCCGACGGCCCCTACTCGGTGATCCTGCCCCAGGTCACCAACGGCCTGGCCATCCGCATGGCGGTCCTGAAGCTCCTGGCGGGAGGGGAATCCGCATGAGAACGCTGATCCGCGGCGGCCGCGTCATCGACCCGGCCAGCGGCCGCGACGAGGTGGCCGACGTCGCCATCGCCAACGGCCGCATCCAGGCCGTCGGCGACGTGCCCGGGGACTTCGAAACGGACCGGGTCATCGACGCCGACGGCCTGGTGGTCTGTCCGGGGCTGGTGGACATGCACGTCCACCTGCGCGAGCCCGGTCAGGAGTGGAAGGAGGACATCGAGAGCGGCAGCCGCGCCGCCGTCGCGGGCGGTGTGACCTCGGTGGCCTGCATGGCCAACACCCGCCCCGTGAACGACCGCCGCTCCGTCACCGAGCAGATCAAGTCCACCGCCCAGCGGGTGGGGCTGAGCCGGGTGCATCCCATCGGCGCCGTCACCCGCGACCTGGCCGGCGAGACCCTCACCGAGATGCACGAGCTGGCCGGGGCGGGCTGCGTGGCCTTCTCCGACGACGGCCGTCCGGTGCCGGACGCCGGCATCATGCGTCGGGCCCTGGAGTACGCCGCCACCTTCGATTACCTGCTGATCCTGCACGAGGAGGAGGGGGCGTTGTCGGCGGGGGGCGCCATGAACGAGGGGGCCCACGCCACCCGCATGGGCCTGCCCGGCATCCCCAACGCCTCCGAGGACGTGATGATCGCCCGCGACGTGATCCTCGCCGAGCTCACCGGCGGGCGCATCCACATCGCCCACGTGGCCACGCGCGGCGGGGTGGAGCTGATCCGCCAGGCCCAGGCCAGGGGCCTGCCGGTCACTGGCGAGGCGGCGCCCCACCACCTGTTCCTCACCGACACCGACGTGGGCGCCTTCGACAGCCACGCCAAGATGGCCCCGCCCCTGCGCAGCCCGGAGGACCGCGCCGCGGTGCGCGCGGCGGTGGCGGACGGCACCCTGGCCGCCATCGCCACCGACCACGCCCCCCACGAGGCCGACGCCAAGAGCGAAGCCTTCGCCTGCTGCGCCAACGGCGTCACCGGCCTGGAGACGCTGCTGGGCCTGACCCTGCGCCTGGTGGACGAGGAGGTCATGGACCTGCCCACGGCCCTGGCGCGGGTCACCAGCGGCCCGGCGGGGGTGCTGGGCCTGGAGGCGGGCCGGCTCGGGGTGGGGGAGGTGGCGGACGTGTGCCTGTTCGATCCGCAGGGCGAATGGACGGTGGCGCCGGAGCGCATGTACAGCCGCTCGGTGAACACCCCCTTCGCCGGCTGGCGGCTGCGCGGACGGGTGACGCACACCCTGGTGGGCGGCCGGCTGGTGTATCCCTTCGGGGACGCGGAGTGAGCCGGCGCGCGCCCACCATCTTCGTGGAGGACGCCGAGGTCCTCGCGCACCGGGCGTGGCCCGGCGAGCAGTTCGAGCTGCGCCTGCGGGCGCCGGAGACCGCCGCTCGGGCCCGACCGGGTCAGTTCGTCCATCTGCGTTGCGACCCGGAGCTGCCCATGCGCCGGCCCCTGTCCATCCAGCGGGTGGAGCCCGAGGTGGGCGTGGTGGAGCTCCTCTACAAGCGCCTGGGCCACGGCACCCGCCGGCTGGCCCGGCGGGTGCCCGGCGAGCGGCTCAGCCTCATGGGCCCCATCGGCGAGCCCTTCCGGGTGGACGAGGCCGTCCACTACCCGGTGCTCATCGGCGGCGGGGTGGGCATCCCGCCCATGGTGTTCCTGGCGGAGAGGCTCAAGGACCGCAGCGACGTGGCCCCGGCGGCCTTCCTCGGCTCCGAGGTGCCCTTTCCCTTCGAGACCCGGCCCTCGGCGCTGGCGATGCCCGGCCTTCCGGCCGAGGCCACCCACGCCGACGTCCGGCTGGAGGAATGGGGCATCCCCAGCCGCCTGGCCTCCCGGGCCGGTCTGCCCGGGGCCTTCCCCGGCTATGTCACGGACCTGGTGCGGGCCTACCTGGAGCCCCTGGCCCCCGCCGAGCGCCGCCGGGCCGCCATCTACGCCGTGGGCCCGGAGCCCATGCTGGCGGCGGCCGCCCGGGTTGGGCGGGAGCTGGGCGTTCCGGTGTGGGTCTCCCTGGAGGAGTACATGGCCTGCGCCGTGGGCGGCTGCGCCGGCTGCACCGTGCGCGTGGAGGAGCCCACCGGCCCGGCCATGCGGCGGGTGTGCGTGGACGGCCCAGTGTTCCCCGCGGAGCGGGTCTTCCCCGAACCCTAGTACGGCTTTTCTGCGTAGGAGCCCGCTTTAGCGGGCGATCCGGGATTCGGACTCCGGAGTCATTCCTCCACCACCCGCTCCAGCCGGCCCCGGTACTCCGAGTCGGGGGCGATCTCCCGGATCAGCTGCAGCATCTGCCGCGCCATCCGGGGATGGCCCGCCTCCTGGTACAGCTTCCCCGCCTCGTAGAACTCCCGCGAGGCCTTGCCGTCCCGGCCCTCCCCCCAGTGGGCGGTGCCCAGGTTGTAGTGGGCGGAGATGTGCTCCGGGTCCAGGCGGATGGCCTCCCGGTACGCCTCCATCTCCTTCCGGGTCTCGCCGCTGTGGGCGTAGGCCACCCCCAGGTTGTAGAAGGCCTTCGCCGAATCGGGACGGAGCTCGGTGGCCCGCTTCAGCGCGCGGGCCGAGGCCCGGGGGCGATCCTCTTGGGCGAGGGCCACACCGAGCTCCAGGTGGGCGTCGGCCTGCCGGGGGTCCATGTCGATGGCGTCCCGGTACAGGGCGATGGCCGCCCTCCATTGGTGGTTTCGCGCGTACTCCTGGCCGTGACCGAGGAGGTTGCGGGCCTCCTCCGGGAGGGGGGACGGCTCTCCATCCCCCGCGGCCGGCGCCGTCGAAACCCCGAGCGTACCCAGCAGGGCACCGCCCATCAGGTAGGCCTGTAAACCCTTACCCCGACGGGGATCGCGCCGGTAGCGATGCGCCATGGCTTCCCTCCCTTTGTGCCTTTGTGCTCGGTTACGACCCTCCAGGGATAGCAGGCCCTTGAGGAAAAGGGGAACCCATATTGGAAGACCGGACCACGGCAAAGGTTCCCGGGCGCGGAGGCCTATTCCCGGCGCTGGCGAACGGTTATTCTGTGGCCTTCGTCCGGGTGGCGGCCCGCTCCGCGGTGCACTGGGCCCGGTCCCCAATCCCGCAGGAGAAACGGATGGCAGCAGGAGGGCCCATTCGGGTTCTGGTGGTGGACGATTCCGCGGTGGTCCGGTCCGTGCTGAGGAAGGGGCTGGAGGAGGCCGGTGGGCTGGAGGTGGTCGGTGTCGCCCATAACGGCCGCCAGGGCCTGGAGATGGTGGCTTCGACGCGACCGGACGCGGTGATCCTGGATGTGCTCATGCCGGAGATGACCGGCATCGAGTTCCTGGACCACCTGCAACCGGGGCAGGCGGAGACCCCCGTGGTGCTCATGTTCAGCTCCATGTCCAAGCAGGATGCGGAGGTTACCGTGGAGTGCCTGTCCCGGGGCGCCGAGGAGTTCATCAACAAGCCCGATCCGGGCCGGACGGGGCTGCGCGAGCCCCTGGAGGACACCGTGGGGGAGCTGGCCCGGACGGTCCGGGAGCTGGTGCGGGCCCGGCGGGAGCCGGGCCATGGCGAGGATGGCGGCCGCGGGGCGGCCGCCCGGGAAGGCCACTCCGGAGCAGGCGGGGTGCCCGCGGGATTCCAGCCGGACCTGGTGGTGATCGGCAGCTCCACTGGGGGACCCCAGACCCTGCACGCCATCCTGGGGGAGCTGGACCCGACCGGCGCGGCCCGGGTACCCGTCCTGCTGGTGCAGCACATGGCCCTGGGGTTCACCGGCGCCTTTGCCCAGCGGCTGGGAGAGCGGGGGCCGTTCCGGTGGCTGGAGGCCGAGGACGGCCAGAAGGTCCCCCTGGGCGCCGGGCTCGTGGCCCCCGGCGATCATCACATGCGGGTTTCCCGCGACGCCAAGCGCCTCACCGTCCACCTGGACCACCGGGAGCGGGTGAACTCCTGCCGCCCGGCGGTGGATCCGCTGTTCATTTCCGCCGCCGAGCTGCAGGGCACGCGGGTGCTCGGGATCGTGCTTACGGGCATGGGCCGGGACGGCCTGGAGGGGGCGCGCCGTATCCGCGCGGCCGGCGGCAAGGTGGTGGTCCAGGACGAGCGGAGCAGCGCGGTCTGGGGGATGCCCGGGGCCATCGCCCGGGAGGGCCTGGCGGACGCGGTGCTGGAGCCGGGGGAGATCGCCGCCCTGCTGGACCGGGTGCTGTTCTCCCGGGCCACCTCGGCGTGAGGTCCCGCCCATGAGCGAGCTCAGCCCGCAGTCCTTCGACCTTCTGGCCCGGTTCCTGAAGCGGGAGTCGGGGATCGTCCTGAAGCCGGAGAAGAGCTACTCTTTGCGCTCCAAGCTCCGGCCCCTGGCCCGCGAATGGGGCTACGACGGCCTCAACGACCTGGTCGCGCACGTCCACCGGGAGCGCCACAACCCCGAGGTGGTGGAGGCCATCCTCAACGCCCTGACCATCAAGGAGACCAGCTTCTTCCGGGACGGCCGCCCCTTCGAGGTGCTGCAGAGCCACGTCCTTCCGGCGCTCGCCGAGCGTCGGGGTGGCCGCGATCTCAAGCTGTGGAGCGCCGCTTGCTCCACCGGCCAGGAGGCCATTAGCCTGGCCATCAACCTGCGGGAATCCCTGTCCCCCGACCAGGCCGACCAGTGCATGGTAGTCGGCACCGACGTGAGCCAGAAGGCCATTTCCCGGGCCAAGAGCGCGGTCTATTCCGAACTGGAGATGCAGCGGGGCCTGCCCCCGGATCTCCGGCGCCGGTATTTCGAGCCGGTGGAGGGGGGCTACCGGCCGGTGGCGGAGATCCGGAACATGATCCGCTACCGCACCATGAACGTCCTGGAGGCCGATTTCCCACTGTCGCGATTCGATCTGGTCCTGTGCCGCAACGTCCTCATCTACTTCGACGAGGAGGGTCGGCGGAAGGCCCTGGACACGGTCCACCAGCGCCTAACGGCAGGCGGCTACCTGTTCACCGGGGCCGGCGAGGACGCGCAGCGGATGGACAACCGCTTCGAGCGCGATCGGATCGATGGCGTCCAGTGCTTCCGCAAGGGCCGGGAGGCCTAGCCCCCGCCCGGGCTTGAACGGCAACCACACGGAGGATCCCATGCCCCTGACGCGGGTCGTTACCAACCAGGAGCTGTCCACCAGCGAGGAGCGGCGGGGCCTGCTCGGCGCCCTCTCGGAGCGCACCGCCGAGCTGCTGGGCAAGCCGGAGAGCTACGTGATGGTGACCCTGGAAACCGGCCGGGACGTGCTGTTCGGCGGCGGCGATGAGCCAGCCGCCTATGTGGAGCTGGCCAGCCTGGGCCTGCCCCAGGACCGGACGGGGGAGCTATCGGCGGGGCTGTGCGACGTCCTGAGCGAGCGGCTGGGGGTGCCTCCGGCCCGCACCTACATCCATTTTCAGGACGTGGAGCGGCATCTCTGGGGCACCAACCGCACCACCTTCGGCTGAAGCACCGGAGGTCCGGGTGGGATCCCGGCCGGGGCCAGCGGGTCTAGCCCCCGGATCCCGCCGCCTCCCGCTCTGCGAACAGGCTGGCCACCTCGCGGGGGTAGCGCTCCTTCACCACCTTGCGGCGGATTTTCAAAGTCGGGGTTACCTCGCCCGCCTCCTCGGTGAAGGGCTGCTGCAGCACGCGGAAGCGCCGGACCTGCTCCCAGGCGGGCAGGTCTTTCAGGGCATCGTGGACGGCCCCCCGGATCAGGCGCATGACGGCACGGTCCTCCGGATCCTCCGGGGGCGAGTCGGTGCCCAGTCGCTCGGTTACCTGCTGCCAGTTGGGCACGATCAGGGCCCCGAGGTAGGCCTCGCCGTCCCCGAATACCACCGCCTGCTGGATCAGGGGCTGGGCCGCGAGGCGCAGCTCCACCCGCTGCGGAGGGATGTTCTTGCCCCCCGAGGTGACGATGAGGTCCTTCTTGCGGTCGGTGACGTATAGGTAGCCGGCCTCGTCCACCCCGCCAATGTCCCCCGTGCACAGCCACTCGCCGGAGAAGGTCTGCGCGGTTTCCTCCGGCTTGCCCCAGTAGCCCCGCATCACCGAAGGGCCTCGCACCAGGATCTCCCCGTCGTCCGCCGCCCGTGCCTCCACGTTGGGCAGCGGGGGCCCCACCGTCCCCGGGCGCATGGCCCCCGGCGGGTTAACGCTTACCACCGGACTGGTCTCCGTCTGGCCGTAGCCCTCCAGGATGGGAAGCCCCGCCGAGCGGAAGAAGGACGCCACCTCCGGGGCCAGGGGGGCGCCGCCGCTCACCAGCAACCGGACGCGGCCCCCCAGGCGCCTGCGGAGGCGCCCCCCGAGCAGGCGCCGGCCGAGGGCCCGCCGCAGGGGACCGCCCGATCCGGCCCAGGCCAGGGTCAGGCCGGCCAGGCGGCTCCGTTCGGCCTGGGCCTGCGCGCGCTCGTGGAACAGCTGGAACAGCCGGGGCACCGCCAGCAGGATGGTGGGGCGGGCGGTGGCGAGATCGGAGGCGATGGACTGGGGGCCGCGGGCATAGGCCACCTCGGCCCCGCTCAGGTAGGCCAGGAAATGGCCGGTGGTGCGCTCGAAGACGTGGGCCAGGGGCAGCACGGAAAGGAATCGGTCGCCTTCCTCGACGGAGAGCACCTCCAGGATCCCCTCCAGGTTGGCCAGCAGGTTGCCGTGGGTGAGCTCCACCCCCTTCGGCCAGCCGGTGGTCCCGGAGGTATAGACCAGGGTGGCCAGCTGGTCCCGCTGGACGGCCTCAGTGCGCAAACGCACGGTGGCCTTTTCCACTCCCTCCCCGGTGGCGAGGAAGGCGTCCCAGTCGCGAAAGGGGGGCTCCAGCGTCTGGTCGCCCGGGTCGCGGACCGCCACGGGCGGCAGGTAGGAATCCCGCGCGGCCAGCGCCGACAGGTCCGCCACAGACTTGGGACCCTGGATGCAGATCAGGGAAGGGGCGGAATCCTCCAGCAGGTAGCGCAGATCCGTGGGCTGCTGGCCCTGGTAGAGGGGCACCACCACCAGGCCCAGGAGCTGGGCGGCCCAGTCCACCGCGGCCCAGAAGCGGCCGTTGGGGCCCATCAGGGCCACCCGGTCCCCGGCCACCAGGCCGGAGCCGGCGAAGGCCCGTGCGATGTCCACCACTTCCTCGGCGAAGGCCCGGGCGCTTACCGGATGGAAACGCTGCCCGTCGGGCTCCAGGCAGGCGGTTGCCTCGGGGCTGGCGGCGACGCGGTCCAGGAAGGCGGCCCCCAGGCTGGGGGCGTTCCGGATCCGCTCCAGGGGGGAGGAGGAGAGTGGTCGCTGCGTGGGTTCCTCGTCTGCCATACGGAGCCTTTCAGTCGCCGGCGCGGATGAGGCTGCCCAGTCCCGCGTCGAGGAGGGCCCCCTCCACCCGGGTCCGGGTGGAGCTGGTGCACTCGTCGGTCTGGGCCCGCTCGGCGAGGTCCCGGGTTTGGCTGGTGGAGAAGGAGCGCAGCACCCACTTGATGCGCAGCAGGGCCCCTGCGCTCATGGACAGCTCGTCCACCCCCATGCCGGCGAGCAGCAGGGCGCCCACCGGGTCGGCGGCCATCTCGCCGCACACGGAGACCGGCCGGCCCTCGCCGTGGGCCTCCTCCACCACGGTTCGGATGGCGTGCAGCACCGCCGGGTGGAGGGAATCGAACAGGCTGGCCACCCGGGCGTTGTTGCGGTCCACCGCAAGAAGATACTGGGTCAGATCGTTGGTGCCAATGGATAGGAAATTTACCCGGCGCGCGATGGCCGCCGTCTGGAAGACCGCCGAAGGGACCTCGATCATGGCGCCCACCGGCAGCTCGGGGGCCGACTCGCCCACGGAGGCCAGCTCCTTGCGGGCCCGCTCAATGAGGCCCAGGGCCTCGTCCAGCTCGTCCACCGTGGTGACCATGGGCAGCAGCACCCGGACGTTGCCCGAGGGGGCCGCCCGCAGGATGGCCCGCAGCTGGGTGAGGAAGATCTCCGGATGGTCCAGCGACAGCCGCAGCCCCCGCCAGCCCAGGAAGGGGTTGTCCTCCTGGATGGGGAGGTAGGGCAGCAGCTTGTCCCC
>NZ_JBKGZG010000028.1:0-30409 GCF_046545655.1 Thiohalorhabdus sp.
GGGGGGCCGCTGGAGCGCGGGCCGGAGCCTGCTGGGGCCTAGCGCAGCGCCACGTTCTTGAACAGGAAGAAGTACTGCAGGCCGATCTCGTTGCCCATGGACTCGCCGACCTGGTCCGCAACGTCGTTGTTGGGAGCGCTCAGGTCGCGGATGCGGTAGTTGAGCTGCCACTGGCCCTTCACCGGGTGATTCCAGTACTGCAGGCCGATGGTCCAGGTATCGAACCGACGATGGCGGGCGTCATTGTTGGTCATCCGGTTCAGCCGGTCGAACCGGGCCTGGATGCCGAGCTTGTTGGGGAGGGGAAGTAGGCCCCCTCCAGGTACCAGCCGTCGAACTCGTTGTCCTCGTCCGGGGCGATCTGCGGGAGGTAGCCGAAGTTGGAGTTGGGGTCGCTGATGCCCGGGCCACCCGTCGGATTCCCGCCATCGGTGCGGGTGGCCCCGTCGAAGACCAGGCCGCTTCCCCAGATGCACTCCCCGCTCAGGCGGTAAGGCTGCCTGTAAAAGTGGAAGCCCACGCCGTGGCGCTTGCGGTCGTATTCGGCCAGGAAGGCGTTTCCCTTGCGCTCGACGATCATGCCGCCGAGCATGCGGTCCAGGTAGCGCCCCCAGACTTGACCACCAAATAGCCGAGACCCTCGCCCCCCGTACTCCAGCGGGGTGGTGAAGCGGACCATGGCGGGACAGAAGTCCTTGTCCGGGCTCACGCTCACCAGCTCGAAGTTGGAGACCCCCACCTCGCCGGGCCCCAGGAACCGGGCATCCGGGAAGAACCCTGTGTGGACGTGGTTGGCGACCACGGGCAGGCCGAGGTCGCCGGTTTCCTCCGAGGGCACGATTTGGCCCTGCTCCACCTTCACCAGGGAATTGCCCCAGAGATCGAGGAAACGGCCCCCCTGCACCGTCGGTTTGGCCTCCTGGAAGGCGAGCAGGTGCTCCTCCAGGCGAGCGCGGGCCTCCTCGGAATCCCCTCCCCCGGCCGCAAGCAATTCCCGCGCCAGGCCGGAAGCGGCCCCCTTCCCTCCTCCACCCTGCCCCTTGACCGGGGCCGGGAAAAGCCCGACCGTCCCCCCTCAGGCCGGGGCCCGCTCCGGATACAGACCCGCCAGCCCTTCCTCCGAGGCGGCGCAGACTCCCCGCTCGGTCACCAGGCGGGTCACCAGGGAGGCGGGCGTAACGTCGAAGGCGGGGTTGGCGGCGGGGGTCCCCTCCGGGGCCAGGGCCACCGTGGCCACCTCCCCCGCCGCGGTACGGCCCATTACGTGCGTCACCTCCGCCGCGCCGCGCTCCTCGATGGGGATCTCCGCCAGTCCGTCGGCCACCGTCCAGTCGATGGTGGAGCCGGGCAGGGCCACGTAGAAGGGAACCCCGGCCTCGCGGGCCGCCAGGGCCTTGAGGTAGGTGCCGATCTTGTTGGCCACATCGCCGGTGCGCGTGGTGCGGTCCGTGCCCACCAGGCAGAGGTCCACCTGTCCCCGCTGCATGAGATGCCCGCCGGCGTTGTCGGCCACCAGGGTGTGGGGCACCCCGTGCTTGCCGAGCTCCCAGGCGGTGAGCGAGGCCCCCTGGTTGCGCGGCCGGGTCTCGTCCACCCACACGTGCACCGGGATGCCGGCATCAAAGGCCCGGTAGATGGGCGCCAGGGCGGTGCCCCAGTCCACGCAGGCGAGCCACCCGGCGTTGCAGTGGGTGAGGATGTTCACCGGACCGCCGCCCTTGGCCCGTCGGGCCTCCTCGAGCAGGGCCAGGCCCTGCTCGCCGATGCGGCGACAGGTCTCCACCTCCCCTTCGACGATCTCGCCGGCCTGGGCATAGGCCGCGGCCACCCGCTCCTCCGGGCCCAGGCTGCCCAGGCGCTCCCGCATGGCCTCCAGGGCCCAGCGCAGGTTCACCGCCGTGGGCCGGGTGGCCAGCAGGCGGTCGTGGGCCGCCTCCAGCGCGGCGTCGGAGGCGTCAACGCGCAGGGCCAGACACAGCCCGTAGGCGGCGGTGGCGCCGATCAAGGGGGCGCCGCGCACCCGCATGGCCTCGATGGCCTCGGCGGCCTCCTCCACGGTGGTGAGACGAGCCACCGCCCAGTCCCAGGGCAGCCGGGTCTGGTCAATGATGAATACCGACCAGCCGTCCTCGGCCAGCCAGATGGCGCAGTAGGGGGTGCCGTCGATGCGCACCTCAGTCGCCCTCGAACTCCATCAGCGCCGAGACCTGGTAGCCCCGCTCGCGCAGCCGGGTGCTGCCGCCCAGATCGGGCAGGTCGATGACGAAGGAGCAGCCCACGATCTCGCCGCCCACCTGCTCCACCAGATCCAGGGCGGCGCCGGCGGAGCCCCCGGTGGCGATAAGATCGTCCACCAGCAGCACCCGCTCGCCCTTGTCGATGCAGTCGGTGTGCATCTGGATGGCGTCGGTGCCGTACTCCAGCTCGTACTCGGCACTCACCGTCTCCCACGGCAGCTTGCCCATCTTGCGGGCCGGCACGAAGCCGGCGTGCAGCTGATGGGCCACCGCGCCGCCGATGATGAAGCCGCGCGCCTCCACGCCCACCACCTTGTCCACCTCGTGGGTCCCGAAGGGGGCTACCAGCCGATCCACCGTCTCGCGGAAGCCCGCCGGGTCCTGCAGCAGGGTGGTGATGTCGCGGAAGACGATGCCGGGCTTGGGGTAATCGGGAATGGAACGGACCCGGTCCCGAAGGGCCTGGTTCTGGCTCATGACTACTCCGTATCGTTGCTCAGGACGCGGCCCGCGACGGCATCGAGGCGCCGCAGCCTCTCCGGGTCGCGGGCCTGGGGCATGGTGATCAGGGCGGTGTCCAGGACGCGGTCGCAGCCCTGGGGACAGGGAGCGGGACGGTGGGCGAAGCTCCCGGCCACGGCCTCCACCAGGGAGCGGGCCTTGCTGGCGTTGGCCTGGAGCACCCGGATCACGTCCGCCACCTCCACGTTGCCGTGGTCGGGGTGCCAGCAGTCGAAGTCGGTGACCATGGCCACGGTGGCGTAGCACAGTTCCGCCTCCCGGGCCAGCTTGGCCTCGGGCATGTTGGTCATGCCCACCACGTCGCAGCCCCAGGCGCGGTACATCTCCGACTCGGCGCGGCTGGAGAACTGCGGCCCCTCCATGGCCAGGTAAGTGCCGCCGCGCCGCACCGGCAGCTCCTCCTCCGCCGCCACCCGCTCCACCAGGTCGGCGAGGCGGTTGCACACCGGCTCCGCCATGGAGACATGGGCCACCAGGCCCGGGCCGAAGAAGCTCTTGTCCCGCTCGATGGTGCGGTCGATGAACTGGTCCACGAGCACGAAGGTGCCCGGCGCCAGCTCCTCGCGGAGGGAGCCCACCGCGCTCAGGGACAGGACGTCGGTCACCCCCAGGCGCTTGAGGGCGTCAATGTTGGCCCGGTAGTTGACGCCGCTGGGCGGCAGGGGATGCCCCCGGCCGTGGCGGGGCAGGAAGGCCACCGGAAGCTCCTCCAGCTCGCCCACCAGGATGTGGTCCGAGGGGTCGCCGAAGGGGGTCTCCACCTGCTCCCAGCGGGGATTCTCCAGCCCCGCGATGTCGTAGACCCCGCTGCCGCCGATCACCCCCAGCATGGGCGGTCGCTGCGCGTCGTGGCTCATGGGTGCTCCTCGCTAGGGCTGGATGGTCAGCCGCTCGATCAGGGCGGCGTGGTCGGGGAAGCGCTCCTGCAGCTCCGCGCGGCCGCCCAGGCGGAAGTCGTCGAACTCGAAGCCGGGGGCCACCGTGCAGCTCACCAGCACGTAGCTTTCGGGCTCCAGCACCTCCGCCCCGAACCAGGTGCCGCGGGGAATGACGGCCTGCAGCTCCTGACCCGCCTCCGGGTCCGGGCCCAGGTGGATGTCCTCGCGCTCGCCGTCGGGATGAAGGCAGTAGATGGCCGTGCGGCTACCGGCGTGGAAGAACCAGAGCTCGTCGGACTCCATGCGGTGGAAAGCGGACATCTGGTCGCTTTTCAGCAGGAAGTAGATAGCCGTCTTGAAAGCGCGGTCACCGTCGTACCGCTCGGGGAGCTGGGCGTCCCCGATCCGCTCCGGGGCCCGGAAGGTCTCCCGGAAGTACCCGCCTTCCGGGTGCGCGGTCATGCCGAGCTTGTCGATCCAATAGTCCGCCTCGCGGCTCATGCGTCGTGCCTCGCTGCTCGTTGTGGGGAACCGACTCAGGCGTCCGGTTCGGGGTGCTGGGGGTGGGCGCGGAGCCGGTCGCGCAGGCCCTCCAGGGTGTGGGCCAGCGCCCCGGCGTCCGGCGGAAGGGGCATTTCCTGCATCTCCGCCCGGGGGCGCTCCCCCCGGCAGAGGGCGGCGGCGTCGTCGGCCAGTCGACCGAGGCGCTCCAGCTGCTGGGGGGTGAGCTCCAGGGCGGCCCCCTCGGTCTGAGCGGGCTCGCCCTGCAGGGCGGCCCGGATCTCCTCGAGGAGGTAGAGATCGCGCACGCGCATGGCGTCCTCCACCCCCTCTTCCGCGTCCGTCCCCTCCTCTTCCTCGAGGTATTCCTTCAAGGAGACCACCGCGCTCTCCACGAACCAGGCCGCGACGGCCAGTTCCTGCGCATCCAGCCGCACCGTTGCCATGCCTACCCCCGCGCAAAAAGGTTCTTATTGTAACGCCCGCCGGCCGGTTGACGAAGGGCCGCCCCGCCTTGATCCCGTACCCATGGCGGCGCATTCTGGGATTTTCCCGCCTCACGAGGAGGTGACCTATGTGCGTCTGCGAGAGCGACCTCATCAAGATGAAGCTGCACCTGATCACCCGGCGCTACTATCCGGGCATCAAATACAACGAGGCGGCCCTGGGCCAGGTGGCCGACGACCTGGGGATCCGCTTCGAGCGGGAAATCCGGGACCTGGACACCGACCGGCAGGCCGACCTGGCGGCCACCGTCCTCAATGCCCTGCCGGAAAGCGCGGCCGGCCCATCCCGTACCACCGGAAAGAAAAAACGCTCGGGCAGCGCCGCCCCGGCCTGATACCCAAACGCCATACGGCATGCAGCGCGCCCCGGTCTTCCGGGGCGCTCCTTTCCGGACTGTAAACAAACTGCAATCCGGCCGGTCCGGAATGGACCCCTCCAGAGCCCGGAACGGGTCCGAACGGCAGGAGGGAGCCCCGTGAAACGCAGCCATCCCGTGTCCCGCACCATCCATCGCCGCCGGCGCCAGCGCCAGGAGCCGTCCCGACGCCGGCCCCGCCGCAAGCGCAGCGCGCGGAACATTCGCCGGCGGCGCTGAAACCCGTTTCCCTCTGGTACCCTGGGTCCGCGCGCGCCGCGCGCTCCACCCAGTACCCAGAGGGAAGCCATGCGCCAGCCGATTTCTTCGCCATCCGCATCCCGGACCGCAGCCCGCCCGCATCCGTACCCCGCCCTTCCGGTCCGGGGCGGCGCCCGCCGCCCCCACGACGGCCCGGCCCGGGGCTGACCCCATGGACATCCAGTTCCTGGGCGCCGCGCGCGAGGTCACGGGCTCCTGCTTCCTGATTCGGGTGGGCCGGAGGCGCCTTTTGGTGGACTGCGGCCTGATCCAAGGAGCGCCGGAGGACGAGGAGCGCAACCGCGAGCCCTTTCCCTTCGCGGCCGACCGCATCGACGCCGTGGTCCTCACCCACGCCCACCTCGACCACTCCGGGCGCCTTCCCTTGCTGGTGCAGGCGGGCTTCCACGGCCCCATCTACACCCACCGCGCCAGCCGCGACCTGTGCCGCATCATGCTCAAGGACGCCGGCAACCTCAACGAGCGGGAGGCGGAGGCCGTCAACCGCAAGCGCGCCCGCCGGCGCCTGGAGCCCGTGGAGCCCCTCTATACCGTCAAGGAGGCGCAGCGGGCCATGCGCCGCTTCCGCGCCCTCGACTACGGGGAGACCCGCCGCATCCTGCCGGGAGTCTGGCTGCGCCTGCGGGACGCCGGCCACATCCTGGGCTCGGCCATCGTCGAGCTGTGGCTGGAGGAGGACGGGAGGCGGCGCAAGCTGGTGTTCAGCGGCGACCTGGGGCACCGCGGCTCCCCCATCCTGCGCGAGCCGGAATGCGTCGAGGAGGCCGATCTGGTGGTCATGGAATCCACCTACGGCGACCGCCTGCACCGCTCCTGGGCGGCCACCTGGCAGGAGATGGGCGCCATCCTGCAGGAGGCCCGGGCGGAGGCCGGCAACATCCTCATCCCCGCCTTCGCCGTGGGCCGGACCCAGGAGCTGCTCTACGCCTTCGGCAAGCACTACCGGGAATGGGGGCTGGACGACTGGTCCGTCTTCCTGGACAGCCCCATGGCCATCGAGACCACCCGGGTCTACACCAAGCACCAGGAGGTCTACGACCGGGAGGCCACCCAACGCAGCCAGCGCAACGGCGGCAACCCCTTCGCCCTGCCCAACCTGCAGATGACGCGCACCCCCAAGCAGTCCATGGGCATCAACCGCATCCGGAGCGGGGCCATCATCATCGCTGGCAGCGGCATGTGCACGGGCGGACGCATCAAGCACCACCTGAAGCACAACCTGTGGCGGGACGCGGCCCATCTGGTGTTCGTGGGGTACCAGGCGCGGGGCACCCTGGGACGGCGCCTGGTCGACGGCGCCCGGGAGGTGGAGCTCTGGGGGGAGCCCGTCAAGGTGGGGGCCCGGGTCCACACCGTGGGCGGCTTTTCCGCCCACGCCGACAGCGACGGGCTACGGCGCTGGTACGCGGCGTTCTCCGGGAGCCCCGCGGTGGTGTTGGTGCACGGCGAGGAGGCACCCATGGAGACCCTGGGCGAGAAGCTGGCCGCGGAGCGCGGGCGGGAAGGCGTGCTCCGGCCCCAGCCGGAAGAGCGGCTGGACCTGACCGATCTGCCCGGCCGCACCGGCTGGAGCACGGGGGGCATCGAGGGAGGCGGGGAATAGCCTGGCGCGGTCGGGCCGACCTGGGAGCGGGAGCCCATCCGCAAGGGAGAGGCTACAGGCCCACCAGCTCGCCGTGGTACCCGGCCCGCCGGGCCGCCTCCAGGACTCCCATGGGGGCGATCTCGCCGGGGTCGAAGTCGACGACAAAGAGGTGCTCACGGTGGGGGTCGTGGCGCGCTCCCGCCACCCCCGGCAGCCCCTCCAGCACCCCGGTCAGCCGTTCCGCCGACCGCTCATCCAGGGGCTCGTCGATGTGGAGCAAAACGTCCGCATAGTGCATGGCTGCCTCCATTCCAGGTCGTACACTATTTGGATTCCCAAGGGCACCACAGGTTGCAGCCGCGCCCGGGTCCCCACCTGCTTTCGCCCCGCCCATCGCAGGCAAGGGTTGCAAAAATCCGCGGGATGGTTGAAATTTGCCCGCCGCCAGGAACGCACCATCAAGCCAGCGAGGGGGAACTATGGCCCTTGGAGGGGCGCAGCAAGCCCGACCGCATGCCCTGCACAGCACCCGCACCCGCCGCCGCCTGAGCGCGGGGGTGGCCGTGCTCCTCATCCTCATGGCCCTGTTCACCCGGAGCCCGTTAGCCAACGAGCCGTGGCTGGTCCTCGGGGGCGCCTGGATCGGCCTGCTTCTGGTAGTGGCGGGAATCTTCGGGCGGCTGCTGTCGACGCTGTTCATCGGCGGCCGCAAGAACAAGGAGCTGGTGCGGGAAGGGCCCTACGGGATCACCCGAAACCCCCTGTACTTCTTTAGCTTCCTGGCCACCCTCGGCCTCGGCCTGGCCACCGCCAACCCCATCCTGCTGGTCCTGCTGGTGGCGGCCTTCGGTCTCTATTATCCGGGGGTCCTCGCCAGCGAGGAGGAGAAGCTGGCGCAAAAGCATCCCGAAGCCTTCCGCCGCTACCGGGAAGAGGTGCCCCGCTTCTGGCCCCGGATCGGGCGGGGCTGGAAGGAACCGGAGTGGGTGGAGACCTCGCCCCGCTTCTTCCGCATGGCGTTGGCCGACGCGAGCGCCTTCGTCGTCGCCTACATCGCCCTGCGGGCCATCGCCGAGGCGCACGCCCACGGGCTTCTGCCCGCGTACACGCTGCCGCTCTAGGAGCTTGCGGTAGCCCTACGGGACGATCCGCTCCGGAATTGATTCTCAGGCGACACGGGGGGTATTCCGGCGCAGGGGGCTGCTGCGCGGCAGGTGGGCCCGGAGGATCTCCATCTGATCGCCCCGGATGTTGCGGCCGGTGAGGACCATCCACTCGGCGTGGACGGGCGCGTACGGCACCGCCAGCAGGGGCATGCGCGCGTCCTCGGGGGTGCGCCCGCCCTTGAGGCGGTTGCAGCGGCGGCAGGCCGTGGCCACGTTCTCCCAGCGGTCCACGCCGCCCAGCGAAAGGGGATGGATGTGGTCGCGGGAGAGCTCGCGGCGGTCGAACCGGCCGCCGCAGTAGAGGCAGGTCCACTCGTCCCGCTGGTAGAGCTCGCGGTTCTCGCGCCTGGGGAGGGGCACCCGGTCGCCGGGGTGGCGGGCCTCGGCCACCACGGCGATGGAGGGCACCTCCACCATGCTGCGCTCCCCGGTCTCCCGGGAGACCCCGCCGTGCACGCGGTAAACGATGTCGCCCATGCGCTGTTGGACGAGGCCCCGGCACTGGAGGATCACCAGCTCTTGCCAGGTTGCCCAGGCAATGGGACGTGTTCCGCGATTTAGCAGCAGGGTATGTACCATAGGGTCATTCCATCCTGGTAGCTACCATACCCCCAACGCTGTCCAAAGCCAACCGTTTTCAACCCGGTGAAAGGCGGCTTTCCCCGGCCCCACCCTTCGGTCACTCCGCGTCCCCGTCCGTGGCCGCCTTGGCTTCCTGCCAGCGGCGCTTGAGCTCGGCGAGATCCCTCTCCCCGATGGCCCCGCCCTCCTCCTGCAGGGTCCGTTCCATGTGCCGGAAGCGCCGCTCGAAGCGCTCGTTGGAGCGGCGCAGGGCCGTTTCCGGGTCCATGCCGAGGCGGCGGGCCAGGCCCACGGCGGCGAACAACAGGTCCCCAACCTCGTGCTCGACCCGCTCGGGGGGGGCCGCCTCGCGAACCTCGTGGCGCAGCTCGTCGAGCTCCTCGTCCACCTTGGCGAACAGGTCCTCGTCGCGGGGCCACTCGAAGCCCGACCGCTCCGCCCGCCCCTGCAGCTTGCCGGCGCGCTGGACCGCCGGCAGGGTGCGGGCGACATCATCCAGGGCGCTGCCCGGCTCCGCCTCCTCCCGCCGGGCCGCCCGCTCCTCCGCCTTGTGGGCCTCCCAGGCCCGGCTCTGCTCCTCGGGGGAGTCCACTCGCGCACCGCCGAAGACGTGGGGGTGCCGACGCACGAGCTTGTCGCTCACCGCTTCCACCACGTCCCGGAAGCCGAAGCGCCCGGCCTCCTCGCCGAGGCGGGCGTAGAAGACCACCTGGAAGAGCAGATCGCCGAGCTCGCCGGGGAGGTGCTCCCAGTCCTCCCGCTCGATGGCGTCGGCCACCTCGTAGGCCTCCTCCAGGGTGTGGGGGACGATGGAGGCAAAGGTCTGCTGCCGGTCCCAGGGGCACCCTTCCTCCGGGTCCCGGAGGCGGGCCATGATCTCCAGCAAGCGATCCATCTCAGCCATGGGACCTCCTCTCCCGCTTGTGCTCCCCGGCCCGCCGGTCGGCCAGCCGGGTGGGCTCGGGCAGGCGGTAGCGCGTGCAGCAGGCCAGCGTCCAGTCCACGGAGGAGTCCGCGTCGCAGCGGTGGCCGGGGCTGACGAAGAGGGGGCGGACGTTGGTGCGGCTGCGCACCACCGCGCCCAGCACCTCTCCCCCGTCGAGTAAAGGCACGCGGGCGCCCTTCTCCGCGCCCAGCGCTTCCTCGTCGAAGGTCCCGGTGAGCCGGGACTTGGCCACCCCGATGGCCGGGCGGTCCAGGAGCACGCCCAGGTGGGCGGCAATGCCGAGGCGCCGCGGGTGGGCGATGCCCTGGCCGTCGAACAGGATCAGATCGGGGGAATTGGCGAGGGCCCGGAAGGCCTCCAGCACCGCCGGCCCTTCCCGGAAGGACAGCAGGCCGGGCACGTAGGGGAAGGGGATGGCGCGTACGGCGAACGTCTCCTCCTCCAGCGTCAGCTCGGGGAAGCGGAGCACCACAACCACGGCCACCACCCGGTCGCCGAGGAAGGCGGCGTCCACGCCGGCCACCCGCTCCACCGGCCCGCGGAAGGGCTCCAGGCGCACCCATTCCCGCAGCCGCTCCTGCACCTCCCGGGCGGCGCCGGGATCGGTGGGGAACGCCCCGGAAGCCGTGTCCATGGCCGGGGCCTACCGCCGCCCCAGCAGCCCCCGGAACAGGTCCCGGCGGCTTACCCGGCGCGGCGCGGCGGGGGCCGCGGCCCGTGCGGGGGCCTCCTGCCCGTCCCGGTGGGCGGCCCGCTCGCGCGCCCAGCCCAGGGCCTCCTCGGTGTCCTGAAAGGCTCCCATGCTGGGCAGCAGAGTCTCGGTCAGGTGGTGGCCCACGCGCAGATCGTGGGCCACCTCCAGGGCGCGCGCCACCCCGTCGAAGACCAGCTCCACCTCGCAGCCGGGGACCACCCGGCCGTCGTCCTCCACCTCCAGGCTCTCGGGCCCAGGCAGGCCGGACGGGTGGTCGGGGTCCTGCGGCAGGTAGACCCGCATGGCGGTCCAGGGGGTCACCAGCAGCACCCGGTGCCAGCCTTCGCGGGTCTCGGGGCCCTCCGCCCGCACCTCCAGGCGCTCGTTCAGGCGGGGGTTGCCGTAGGCCAGCAGCTCGAAGTGGATGCCCTGGTAGGCGGCCTCCAGGCCGGCCACGGGATCGGGAACGGGGTGGAAATCCCAGCGGGGTTCGACGTGGCTCATGATGGCGCCGGCGTTCGGGGATCAGGAATGCTCGGCCATGCGCGGCAGCAGCCGCGCCAGCCAGATGGCGAAGGCCGCCAGCCACAGCCAAGCGGCCCAGTGTGTGGCCGCTATCATGCCGCCCTGCCCCGCCGGAGTCCAGAGGGGGGCGAGCAGGCGAGCCAGCACGGCGCCCTGCAGGAGCCAGAGGGCGGCCCGCAGGAGGCGCTCGGGATCCAGGGGGCGGCCGGCGTGGCCCAGACTCACCCGGGTGCTGAACACCATCACCAGGGAGGCCATGCCGCCCAGCCCGAGGGCGTGCACCCAGGCGCGCCCGGCGTCGGGCCAGGCCAGCCCCCACGCCACCAGGCCGCTCATGACCCACCCCAGGACGCACCAGGCCACCGGCACCAGCTTGGCCCCCACCGGCCAGCGTCGCAGCGCCGTGGCCGGGGACCAATGCCAGGCCTCCCGCGCCACCCAGGCCGCCAGGAAGAGGTCCACCGCCCCGCCCAGCAGCCCCGGGACCGCTCCGGGCATCCCCGCCAGGACCAAGCGTGCCCCGATCCCCGCGGCCAGCACGGGCAGGAAGCGGGCCCCCGCGGCTCCGGCGTATTCGGGGATGGCGTTCCGGGCGAACATGGGCAGCAGCCGGTGCAGCAGGGCCAGGGCGAGCCCCACCTCGGCGTAGAGCCCCGCCCGCAGGGCCCATCCGTGGAGGGCGGCGTTACCCAGCCCCCAGGCGATGGCGTCCGTCATGGCGGCGATGCCGGAAAGCCCGAGGGCGAGCACGGCGTAGCGGGGCTGGTGGGGATTGCCGGCGTCGGGCACCCAGCGGCCCAGCCCCAGCGCGGTCGCCAGAACCAGGAGCCCGCCAAGCGCCGCCGCCCCGGACGCCAGGCCCGCCCAGCCGCCCAGGGCCCCGAGCCAGATCCCGCCCTGGGCCGCCCCGAAAGCAAGCAGCAAGGCGATCCAGCGGCGCGGTGGGATCTCGTCGGGATGGCGGCACTGCCGCGGCAGGGCGGTCAGGATAAAGCCGAAGATGAAGAGCTGGAGAACCCCCCAGACCAGGGTATGGCCGTGCAGCCAGCCGGGGGGAACCGCGGGGGCGGGCACGCCGGGCCCCAGCCCCTGCAGGAACAGCAGCCACAGCCCCCAGCCCACCATGACGACCAGGGCGTAGAGGGCGCCAGCGGGGAAGAACAGGCGGTAGGGCTCGCGCAGGAGGACGGGGCGGGCGGCTCGGGTGGCGGGAGAGCGGGCCATCTTGATCCGGCTCCAGGTTTGGAAGGACTATCGGGGCACCGGGTCAGGGTGCCGCTAGCCGGACCTCCCCGCCTTGATGGCCGTCAACGCGGACCGGATTCCTCCCGCTCCAGCCACAGGCACCCCCCGGAGACCTCCTGGATCCGCTCCAGAAGGCGGTGGTGGGCCTCCCACTCCGCCGCGGTGGGCTCCACCACCGGCAGGGGCTCCCGCTGCCCGGTTTCCTCGGGGGCCAGGAGCCGCTCGGCGGCGCTGGCCGGGGAGGGCTCCTCGGCGGCCAGCGCCAGGTCCTCCTGGCCGCCGGTCATGGCGAGGAAGACATCCGCCAGGATCTCCGAGTCGAGCAGCGCGCCGTGCTTGTCCCGGCGGCTGTTGTCCACCTCGTAGCGGCCGCACAGGGAGTCCAGGTCGTTCTTCTGGCCCGGGTGCCGGTGGCGGGCCTCCTGGAGGGTGTCCAGGATCTGGCAGTGGTCCTCCAGGCGCGGCCAGCCCGCCCGCTGCAGCTCCATGTTCAGGAAGCCCACATCGAAGGGGGCGTTGTGGATCACCAGCTCCGTCCCGTCCAGGAACTCGAAGAGCTCCTGGGCCAGCTCGGCAAACACGGGGCACTCGGCCACATCGGCGTCGGTGATGCCGTGGATGGCCGTGGAGTCCTCGGGGATGGGCCGCTCGGGATTGACGTAGCGGTGGAATACCCGGCCGGTGCGCCGGCGTCCGGCGATCTCCACGCAGCCGATCTCGATGACCCGGTCGCCGTTCTGGGGGTCGAGCCCGGTGGTCTCGGTGTCCAGCACAATCTGGCGCAGCATGGCCGCTTCCTTATTTCACCTTGCTCTGGGCCTCGTCGATGGCGCGGTTGGCCAGGGCATCGGCGCGCTCGTTCTCCGCGTGACCGCTGTGGCCCCGGATCCAGTGGAAGGTGACGTCGTGCTTCTGCAGGAGGGCGTCCAGCTCCTCCCACAGGTCGCGGTTCTGCACCGGCTTCTTGCTCGCTGTCTTCCAGCCGCGCTTCTTCCAGTTGGCCATCCACTCCGTGACGCCCTTGCGCAGGTACTGAGAGTCGGTGGTCAGGTCCACCCGGCAGGGCCGCTTGAGCGCCTCCAGGCCGCGGATGGCGGCGGTGAGCTCCATGCGGTTGTTTGTGGTGTCGGGATCGTAGCCGTACAGCTCCCGTTCCCGTCCCTTGTGGCGCAGCAGCGCCCCCCAGCCCCCGGGGCCGGGATTGCCGCGGCAGGCGCCATCGGTGAACAGCTCAACGGTGTCGTCGCGGGCCATGCATCCCTTCCATGGTGTAGGCGGGCAGCCCCCGGGCGCGGACCTGGTTCAGCTCCTCCCGGAAGGCGGGCCCGAGAAGGGTCAGTCCGGGCTCCTCCTTGCGGGCCTGGATGCACGCCACCCCGCCGAGGGGCAGGCGCTGCCTCTTGGGTAGCCGCTCCAGGACACGCGTGGCCCGCAGAACCCCTTCCCGGTCCACCGGGGGGCGGTAGAAGAGGTACCGGGTGCGCTCATGGACAAGGCCCGTGGATTCTAGCATGCGTCGCACCATGAACCCGGGGTAGAAGCGCCCGGCCCAGGGGGAGCTGGGGCTCGGCCAGCGGTGGAAGGAGCGGGCCACCCCGAACAGGGACAGGGGATTGAACACCAGGACGATCAGCCTCCCGTTGGAAGCAAGCACTCGCTCCGACTCGGCCAGGATCTGGTAGGGGGAGCGGGAGAACTCCAGCGGATGAACCAGGACCATGAGGTCCATGCGGCCGCTGGGATAGGGCAGGGCCTCGGGAATCCCCCATACCAGGGTGTCGGGGCGGGGAGTGGTCCCGGGGTCGCCACAGAGCCCCTCGCCGCTGGCGGGCACCATCAGATTGGGACGGCGGCTGCGGCGGCGCAGGTGATCATAGACGGGGGCGTAGACCTGCGGGGCGATGGCGAGGGCGTCCTGCACGGGCGGCAGGTCGGCCAGCAACCGCCGGAGCAGGTCGGTCTCGTCCTCCATGAGGGACCGTCCAAGGGGACCATCGTGCCACGCCACCTGGACCTCCGATTGACAGGTAGGGGGCCACCGGCAACCATTGTCGGGGATTTGCCCCGGTTTCCCAACCCGAGAGGAACGTCCATGGACACCCCCGTGGTCCTGATTCCCGCCCTACGGGACAACTACGTCGCCCTGCTGCACTCCCCCAACGGGCGCAACGTGGCCATCGTCGACCCCGCCGAGGCGGAGCCGGTGATCCGCTACCTTGGGGAGCACGACCTGCAGCCGGTGGCCATCTTCAACACCCACCACCACCCCGACCACGTGGGCGGGAACCGGGAGCTGCAGAAGGCCTACGACCTGCCCGTCTACGGGGCCGCCGAGGACCGCGACCGCATCCCCGGCCTGACCCATCCCATGTACGACGGGGACCGAGTCACCCCCGCAGGGCTGGACCGCGCGGGCGTCCTGTGGGACATCCCCGGCCATACCCGCACCCACACCGCCTTCGTCTTCCCCGACGACGAGCTGGTCTTCGCCGGGGACACCCTGTTCGTGGCCGGTTGCGGGCGGCTGTTCGAGGGCACCCCGGAGCAGATGGAGGCCAGCCTTTCCCGCCTTGCCGGCCTCCCCGACGCCACGCGCGTCTATTGCGGCCACGAATACACCCTGAAGAACCTGGAATTCGCGCGGGCCGTGGAGCCGGACAACCCGGCCATCGAGGAGAAGCTGCGCTGGGCGGAGGAGCGGCGCCAGCGGGGCGAGCCCACCCTGCCCTCCACCATCGGGGCGGAGAAGCGGACCAACCCCTTCCTGCGCGTCCGCGAGCCAGCCGTGCGGGAGGCCGCTCGGGTCGGGGGCGCCGCCGGGGACGACCCCGTGAGCGTCTTCGCCGCCATCCGGGAGTGGAAGGACCGGTTCTAGGTCCGGAGGGACCGGGTCAGAAGAGGGCGTAGCAACGGGCGCCGGAGCCGCGGGCGGCGTCGCGGGCCTCGTCCGCCCGGTGGAGGAGGTGGTGGGCCTGCTCGCCGTGCTCCGGGGCCAGGGCGATTCCGACGCGGGCCCGCAGCTTGGGTGCGGTCTCCTCGTCCTGGTGAGGCAAGGGCCGGGTCAGGCGCCGGATCAGTCGCCGGGCCAGGTCCTCCGCCCTCTCCGGACCCGGCAGGTTCTCCAGGAGGACGGCGAGCTCCCACTCCCCCGCCCGGGCCACGGTGTCCCCCGAACGCAAGGCCTCCCGCGCCCGGCGGGCCACCTCCGGCCAGAGGTGCTTTTCCGGGGCTTTGCCCACCGGGGCCCGGCCTCCTCTTTCCAGGCCCACGAGCAGCAGGGCCACCCGGTCGCGTCCGGGAGGCTCCCGGTGGCGGTCCGCCAGGGCCCGGACGATCCGGTCATGGAGCAGGCCCAGGTTGGGGAGGCCGGTCTCGGGGTCGTGACGGACCGGATGCCTGGGGGGCGGCGCCACGGCCTCCCGGCCCTCGGCGCCGCCAAAGGCCCCGACGTAGTGGGTCACCTGCCCCTGGTCGTTCCGGATGGCCGTGACCGTCAGGGGCGTCACGAACCCGCCGCCGTCCTTTTCCAGCACCCAGAACTCCCCCCGCCAGCGGTCCTGGTGGCGGAGGGTCCGGGCCACCCCGGGGAAGAGCTCCGTTCCCTGCCCCGCCACCCCGAGGAAGCGGCTGTCCCGGCCCAGGACCTCCCGCTCTCCGTAGCCCGTCATGGCCAGGAAGGCCCGGTTCACGCCCTCCACCCGGCCCCCTGCGTCCAGCACCATCATGGCCCCGGGGGCGGCTTCCAGCACCGACGAGGCCAGACGCTGGTACTGCTCGGCGCGCTTGCGGTAGGAGATTTCCCGCAGGACCAGCTGGCCCTGCGCCTCCCGGCTCTGGGGGAGGGGGGCCGCGATGACCTGGCACACGGCCTCTCCACGCCCGCCACCGCCCGCGCATTGGGCCTCCTGGTAGAGCCGGCGGGGATAGCCGCCGGTGGCGATCCGGCCCAGGCGCTTCCCCAGATCGGGGTCCTGGGGGCAGCGCAGGAACTCCGTGACCTCCCGCCCCCGCACCTCCATGAGCGAGGAGACCCCGAACAGCTCCATCGCGGCGGAGTTGGCGAAGGTGATCCCGTGCCGATTGTAGAGCACCACCCCGTCGGGCAGGTTCTCCACCAGGCCGCGGAGGCCCTCCTCACTGTCCTTGAGGGCGGAGGCGGTCCGCTGCCTATGCACCGCGAAGCGTAGGGTCCGGACCAGGACCTCGGCGTCCATGAGGCCCTTCTGAAGGTAGTCCTGAGCCCCGGCTTCCAGGGCCTCCTGCCCCGTAACCTCTCCGGGGGACTCGGTAAGGACCACAACGGGCATCTCCGGAAAGGAACGGGACAGGATCTGGATGGAGGGGATGCCGCGGCAATCGGGCAGGACCAGATCCAGGACCACCACGTCGAAGGGCTGATAGCGTAACCGGGCCAGGGCCCCGGTCAGCCGATCGCAGGTCTGCATCTGAATCCGGCCCTTCGGCCCCTCGGGAAGCATGGACCGCAGGAGCCGCACCAGGCCCGTGTCGTTGGAGACCAGGAGGAGCTTCAGGGGGGCGAACGGGGCCACGGGCTCCCTGCGCGTCCCCACGGGGGAGGCCAGGAGGCCCCCTTCCCGGCCCAGCCGGGGGACCTGCCGCGAGCCGTCGTCGCCGCTTCCGGACGGGGTCCACACCGCAACATCCTCCCGACGGCCCGGCCTTGGCGGGCCCGTGGTGTTCATACGAGGGGGGGCGTGCCGAGCCATGGCCCGGGATGAGGCTCCGTACCCGATGGCTCGCCCCTGAGGGGATTGGGATAGACGTAGCAGGTGCGACGCGATAAGGGGAAGGAGGGTTCTCGACGGCAATCAAGAAGGGGAGCGGCCGGCGGAGGCGACGGGGAGCTAGCTCGCCGGGCCGAGGTTCAGCCCCAACACCCCGAGGATGATGAGGCCGATGCTGACGATCTTGAGGGGGGTCACCACCTCGCGGAAGAAGACGAAGCCGATGACGGCGATGAGGGCCGTGCCCATCCCGGCCCACACGGCGTAGGCCACGCCGATCTCGATGCGCTTCACCGCCATGGCGAGGCAGACCAGGGAAACCCCGTAGAGCACGAGCATCAGCAGCGTGGGGATCAGCCGGGTCAGACCGTCCGAGAGCTTGAGGCAGGTGGTCCCCGCCACCTCCAGGACGATGGCCGCCACCAGGAAGCTCCAACCCTGCATTCCAGCTCCTTCCCGGGCCCGGGGTCCACCACCGTTCTCAGTGCTCGTGGGGCAGCAGGACCATCTCGTGGTAGCCGGCCCAGTGGTCCCGAAGGACCGCCTGCACGGCGTGCGCATCCACCGCCTCCAGGGCGGCCAGGCGCTCCGCGCGGGGGACCAGGCGGCCGTGGTACAGGACATCGCCCGCGGCCTGGGACAGCCGCTGCTCCAGGGTCTCTCCGCTGCGCAGCAGGCCCGACCGCAGGCTGTGGCGGGCACGCTCCACTTCTTGCGCCTCCAGCCCGTCCTCCACCGCACCGCGCAGGATGCCGTCCACGAGCTCCCCGGCCCGCTCCCGCTGCCCGGGCGGGCAGGCCAAGTAGACCCCCCATAGCCCGCAGTCGCGGAGGGTATCCAGCTCGGAATAGACCGTATAAGCGAGCCCCCGCTCCTCGCGCAGCTCGCGGAAGAGCCGGGAGGTTACGGAGCCGCCGAGCACGTGGTTGGCCACCCCGGCGGCGAAGCGCGCCCCGTCGGTGCGTGCGGGCCCGGGGGCAGCCCGGCCCAGGTGGACCTGCTCCACAGGACCGTGCCGGAGGCTGTTGCCCGGGGCGAAGGCGGGGGCCGGGCTGGCGGGCCGCTCCCCGGCCGGCAGCGCGCCAAATTCGCGCGCGCACTGCTCCACCACCGCCGAGGGGTCCACATCGCCGGCCACGCCGACCAGGATGCGCCCCCCGGTGTAGTGGCTCCGGTGGAAAGCGGCCAGGACATCTCGGGTGGCGCCGCCGATCACCTCAGGCCGGCCCAGGGTGGGCGCCCCGGCGGGGTGTCGGGGCCAGGCCTCCCCCACCAGCTCGTCGAACAGCCAGGCCTCGGGGTCCTCCCGGACCATGGCCGCCTCCGCCGCCACCACTTGGCGCTCCCGGGCCAGCTCCTCCTCCGGGAAGGTGGGGCGGACGATCATTTCCGCCAGGAGGTGCAAGGCATCGGGGGCGTCTTCGCGGAGCACCTCCACCGTGTAGGCAGTGAGCTCCCGCCCGGTCCAGGCGTCCACCTCCGAGCCCATCCGGTCCATGGCCTCCGCCAGGTCGCGCACGGAGCGCTCGCGGGTGCCCTTGAACAGCATGTGCTCGAGGAGGTGGGCCAGCCCGCCCTCGCCCGGGCCCTCGTAGCGGCTGCCGTTCTCCACCCACACCCCCAGGGCCACGGCGGGATGGTCGGGCTCCGGACGCACCACCACCCGGACCCCGTTGTCCAGGACGTGAACGGGATCCGGGTCGGTGCGGTCGGGTGGCGCGCAGGGAAGCGGCGGCGGGCTCATCAAGGACCGGTGGCAGGGTGGCGGAGAGCGTGACCCCGGGGAGGCGGGAGCCTCAACCGGCGTCCAGGGCCTTCTTGGAGAGGCGGATCCGGCCGCGGTTGTCGATCTCCAGCACCTTCACCCGGACCGTGTCGCCCTCGTTGAGATAGTCGGTGACCTTCTCCACCCGCTCGGGGGCGATCTCGGAGATGTGCAGCAGGCCGTCCGTGCCGGGCAGCAGGTTCACGAAGGCGCCAAAGTCGGTGATGCGGACCACCTGGCCCTCGTAGATCTTGCCCTCTTCCACCTCCTCCACGGTCTTCTCGATCCGGCGCTTGGCCTCTTCGGCCCCGGCCGCGTCGGTGGAGGAGATGTAGACCGTGCCGTCGTCGTCGAGGTCGATATTGGTCCCGGTCTCCTCGGTGAGGGCGCGGATGTTCTTGCCGCCCGGACCGATGATCTCCCGGATCTTTTCCGGCTTCACCTTCATGGTGATCATCCGCGGCGCGTGCTCGGAGAGCTCGGTGCGCGGCCCGGTGATGACCCGGGCCATCTCGTTGAGGATGTGCAGGCGTCCCTCGCGGGCCTGCTCCAGGGCCTGGGCCATGATCTCCCGGGTGATCCCGGCGATCTTGATGTCCATCTGCAGGGCGGTGACGCCCTCCTCGGTGCCCGCCACCTTGAAATCCATGTCACCGAGGTGGTCCTCATCGCCGAGGATGTCGGAGAGGACGGCGAAGCGGTCGTCCTCCTTCACCAGGCCCATGGCGATGCCCGCCACCGGCGCCTCGATGGGGCAGCCGGCGTCCATCAGGGCCAGGGAGGTGCCGCACACCGTGGCCATGGAGGAGCTGCCGTTGGACTCCAGGATCTCGGAGACCACCCGCAGGGTGTAGGGGAACTCCTCCTGGCTGGGGATCACCGCCTCCAGTGCCCGCTTGGCGAGCTTGCCGTGGCCGATCTCGCGCCGCTTGGGGGATCCCATGAAGCCGGTCTCGCCCGTGCAGAAGGGCGGGAAGTTGTAGTGGAGCATGAAGCGCTCCCGGCTCTCCCCCTCCAGGGCGTCGATCACCTGGGCGTCCTGGCCGGAGCCCAGGGTGGCCACCACCAGGGCCTGCGTCTCGCCGCGGGTGAACACGGCGGAGCCGTGGGTGCGCGGCAGGATGTCGGTCTCCACGGTGATGGGCCGGATGTCGGTGAGGCTGCGGCCGTCGATGCGGGGCTCGCCGGCCAGCACGTCCTCGCGGACGATGCGGCTCTCCAGGTCCTTGAACAGGTCCTTGATCGCGCCCGCACGGTCGGGATCCTCCTCCGGATCCACGCCCAGGGCCTCGAAGAGCTTGTCCTTCGCCTGGTCCACCGCCGCCTGCCGGTCTTGCTTCTCGCGGATGGCGTAGGCGGCGCGCAGATCGGCCTCCACCGCCTCGCGCACCTGCTCCATCAGGGCGGTGTCGGGCTCGGGCTCCTCCCACGCCCAACGGGGCTTTCCGGCCTTGGCGGTCAGCTCGTTGATGGCCTCGATCACCGGCTGCATCTGCTCGTGGCCGAACAGCACGGAGTCAAGCATGGTCTGCTCGGGGAGCCGGTTGGCCTCCGACTCCACCATGAGGACCGCCTCGCCGGTGCCCGCCACCACCAAGTCCAGGTCGGACTCCTCCAGCTGGGCGAAGGTGGGGTTGAGGACGTACTCGCCGTCCACATACCCCACCCGGGCGCCGCCGATGGGCCCGGCGAAGGGAACGCCCGAGATGGCCAGGGCCGCCGAGGCGCCGATCATGGCCGGAATGTCCGGATCGTTCTCCCCGTCCGCCGACAGCACCGTGGCCACGATCTGGGTCTCGTTAAGGAAGGAGTCCGGGAACAGGGGCCGGATGGGGCGGTCGATCAGCCGGCAGGTCAGGGCCTCCTTCTCGGAGGGACGGCCCTCGCGCTTAAAAAAGCCGCCGGGGATCTTCCCGGCGGCAAAGGTGCGCTCCTGGTAGTTCACCGTCAGCGGGAAGAAGGCCTGGCCCGGCTTGGCCTCCTTCCGGGCCACCGCGGTGACCAGCACCACGGTGTCGCCGAGACTGACGGTAACGGCCCCATCCGCCTGCCGGGCACGGTTCCCCGTCTCCAGCGTGAGCGGTTGCCCGCCGTATTCGAGCTCTACCTTGTGGACTTCTAGCGGCAAAGGGGCCTCCTGAGGGGTTACTTGCGGATACCGAGGCGCTGGATCACCGTGCGGTAGCGGTTGATGTCCTTGCCCTTCAGGTAGTCGAGCAGCTTGCGGCGCTTGCCCACCATCTTCAGCAGCCCGCGGCGGCTGTGGTGGTCGTGCTTGTGATCCTTCAGGTGCTCGGTCAGCTCGGTGATCCGGGTGGTCAGCAGCGCGATCTGGACCTCCGGGGAGCCGGTGTCGTTCTCGTGCTGCTTGAATTCGCTGATGACTTCGTTCTTCTGCTCGGCGGTCATGGTCATGCCGCTATAACCCCTCGGTTGCAATCCATTCCGTCCAGACCCTCCACGGATCCGGCGCGGCGGAGAAAACTTCAAGGCCCCGGCAACGGGCACCGGGGCAAGAAGGCCCAATTCTAGCCTTCCCGGCCCCGCCGGAGCAAGGAAAAGCCCGCTTCAGGACAGGTGGAACAGGCGCTTGGGCGCCACCCGGCCGTCCGCAAGGGTGGCGCCAACCCCCAGAAACCGCCCGGAGTCGTCGTAGAGGCGCAGGAACTGCCCTTCCGGGGCCTTGGGAACCATCACCGGCTGCCCCTGGAGCAGGTAGTAGGCGGCGGTCTCCCCCAGCTCCACGGCGGGGAAGTCGGTCAGGGCCGCGTCCACCGGCAGGATCCGGGCCCGGCGCTCCTCGTCCCCTTCCGCCTCCAGGGTCTCCAGGGAGACGGCGTCCTCCACGCGGAAGGGCCCGGAAGCGGTCCGGCGCAGCTCCGAAAGGTAGGCGAAGCAGCCCAGGGCCCGGCCGATGT
The DNA here is from genome assembly GCF_046545655.1 of Thiohalorhabdus sp. Taxonomy (NCBI): domain Bacteria; kingdom Pseudomonadati; phylum Pseudomonadota; class Gammaproteobacteria; order Thiohalorhabdales; family Thiohalorhabdaceae; genus Thiohalorhabdus; species Thiohalorhabdus sp. The sequence continues at coordinate 21,454 of NZ_JBKGZG010000028.1, forward strand.
CCGTGGCCAGGGTGCGGATGTAGGTGCCCTTGGAGCAGTGAATGTCCAGCTCCAGGCGGTCCCCGGAGAAGGACAGCAGGGTCAGCTCGTGGATGGCCACGTTCCGGGATTCGGGCTTCTCCACCTCCTCGCCACGGCGCGCCTTCTTGTAGAGGGGCTCGCCGCCCTGCTTGATGGCGGAATAGATGGAAGGTACCTGCTCGATCTCGCCGGTGAACCGCTCCAGAACCTCCCGCACCTGCTCCTCGGTAAGGTCCACGGGGGCGGTCTCCACCACCTCGCCCTCGGCGTCGCCGGTGGCGGTCTCCTGGCCCAGCTGGAGCACGGTCCAATAGCGCTTGTCCGCCTCCAGGAGGAACTTGGAGACCTTGGTCCCCTCGCCGAAGCACAAAGGCAAAAGCCCGGTGGCCATGGGATCCAGGCTGCCGGTATGGCCGGCCTTGCGGGCCCTGAGGAGCTTCTTGGCTTTCTGCAGCGCGGCGTTGGAGGACAGTCCCCGGGGCTTGTCCAGCAGCAGGATCCCGTTGACGGCTTCGCTCATAAGACGGTTTTCATCCTGATGGGAGTTGACTGATGCGGCGGAGGGCGCCTAACCGGCCCGGTTGAGCTCTTCCTGGATGGCCGCCACCAGGCGGTCCCGCGCCTGCTCCAGGGGGAGATCCAGCCGGCATCCCGCGGCCCGGGCGTGCCCGCCCCCGCCGAATTGCTCGGCCACGCGCGAGACGTCCACCTGTTTTTTGGAGCGCAGGCTCGCCTTGTAGCCGTCCTCCTCGAGGGTGGGGCGCAGCAGCACCGCCACCTCCACGCCCGCCACCGAGCGCGGCAGCTCCACCAGGCCCTCGGCATCGTCCGGGCTGGCCTCCGCCCGCTCGTAGGCGCCGGCGTCCAGAGGGATGATGCCGATGCGGCCATCGCCGTGGAACTCCGTGAGGCGCAGAGCCTCACCCATCATGCGCAGCCGGGAGGGCGGATTGTTCTCGTGCAGGGCGTGGTGCACGGTGTACGGCACGGCCCCCGCCCGCACCAGCTCCGTGGCCGCCTCGAAGGTAGCAACATCCGTGTTGCTGTAGCGGAAAAAGCCGGTGTCGGTGGCAATGGCCGTGTACAGGCACAGGGCAGCATCGGCACCGATGGGGGCCCCCACCTCCTCGAGTAGCTGGAAGGCCAGCAGCCCCGTGGCCGAGGCCTCGGGGACCACCACGTTGAGATCGCCGTAGCGCTCGTTGGACTGATGGTGATCGAGGTTGATCACCGTACCGAAGCGGCCGCGATCGCCGGGGGCGTCGCCCAGGCGCTCCCAGTCCCCGCAGTCCAGGGTCAGGAGCACGTCCCAGTGGGTATCGTCCCCGGGTCCGGTGCGCACGAAGTCGTCCGCCGGCAGGAAGGACAGGTAGGCGGGCACGGGGTCCGCCATGCCCAAAAGCGCCTGCTTGCCCATGCCGGCGAGGCCCCGCGCCAGGCCCAGCCCAGAGCCGATGCCGTCGCCGTCAGGGCTAACATGGGTGGAAAGCAGCACGCTTTCGGCCTGGGCGACGCGGGCCGCCGCCTCGGCCAGGGTCACCTCATTCGCCATCGGATCCCCCATCGTGGAGCGAGCGGAGCAGTCGGTTCATGCGGTCGCCCTGCTCCAGGGAGTCGTCGTACGCAAAGTACAGGTGCGGGATGGCGCGCAGGGAGAGCCGCCGCCCCAGCTGGTGCTGCAGGTAGCCAGCGGCCCGCTCCAGGCTCTCCTGCACCTCCTCGCGGTGGGCATCGGCTTCCGTGCCGGGCATGCAGGAGTAGTGGACCCGGGCGGACTTCAGGTCCGGTGCCACATCCACCTTGAGGATGCTGACCCAGGCCAGGCGCTCGTCACGCAGATCGTTCTGCACCAGGGGGCCCAGCTCCTGCTGGATGAGCTCGCCCACGCGCCGGGTTCGAGAGGTTTCTTGACTCAACGCTCCATCCTTCGACCGCCTCCCCCGCCTGTCGGAGGGGCGGACCAGTGCCGTGTGGTGTCCACCGCAGGCCGGATCGCCGCCGGTCCGGTTCCTCAGTCGAGCGTCCGGGCCGTCTCGCGGGACTCGTAGCACTCCAGGACATCGCCCTCCTTGAGGTCGTTGAAGTCCTTGATGCCCATGCCACATTCGTAGCCCTCGCGCACCTCCTTGACGTCGTCCTTGAAGCGCTTGAGGGAGTCGAGCTGACCGTCGTAGATCACCACATTGTCCCGCAGAACCCGCACCTTGGCGTTGCGGGTCACGTGCCCTTCGATGACCTGACAGCCGGCCACCGTGCCCATCTTGGGCACCCGGAACAGGTCGCGCACCTCGGCCCGGCCGGTGACCTCCTCGGTGACCTCCGGCTCCAGCAGGCCCTCCAGGGCGGCCTTCACCTGGTCCACGGCCTCGTAGATGACGCTGAAGTAGCGCACATCGACGCCGTTCTGCTCGATCAGGCGCCGGGCGGAGGCCTCGGCCCGCACGTTGAAGCCGATGATGATGGCGTCGGAGGCCAGCGCGAGGTTCACGTCGGATTCGTTGATGCCGCCCACCTGGGCGTGGATCACCTTGACCCGGACCTCGTCAGTGGAGAGCTTCTCCAGGGATTCGCGCAGGGCCTCCACGGACCCCTGCACGTCGGCCTTGAGCAGGATCGGCAGCTCGGCCACCTCGCCCTGCTGCATCTGCTCGAACATGCCCTCGAGCTTGGCCCGCTTGTTGGCGGCGATCTGCTGCTCCTTGGCGCGCTGATGCCGCATCTCGGAGATCTCGCGCGCCTTGCGCTCCTCCGTCACCACCTGGGCGTCGTCGCCGGCTTCGGGCACCCCGGAGAGACCGAGCACTTCCACGGGCATGGACGGCCCGGCGGACTCCACGTTCTCGCCGTATTCGTTCACCAGCGCCCGCACGCGGCCGTACTCCGGGCCGGCGAGGAGCACATCCCCCTGTTGGAGCAGACCTTCCCGCACAAGGATGGTGGCCACCGGACCGCGGCCGCGGTCCAACTTGGACTCGATAACGATGCCCTGGGCCGGCCCTTCGGCCACCGCCTGCAGCTCCAGCATCTCCGACTGCAGGCCCACCATCTCCAGCAGGTGGTCAATGTTGTCGCCGTTCTTGGCGGAGACGTTGACGTATACCGTCTCGCCGCCCCAGTCCTCGGGGATCAGGTCGTGCTGGGAGAGCTCCTGCTTGACCTTTTCCGGCTCGGCCTCGGGCAGGTCGCACTTGTTCACCGCCACCACGATGGGGACCCCCGCGGCCTTGGCGTGGTCGATGGCCTCCATGGTCTGCGGCTTGATGCCGTCATCGGCGGCCACCACCAGGATCACCAGGTCGGTGACCTGGGCGCCGCGGGCACGCATGGCCGTGAAGGCCTCGTGGCCCGGGGTGTCCAGGAAGACCAGGGTGCCGTTGTCCGTGTCCACGTGGTAGGCGCCGATGTGCTGGGTGATGCCGCCGGCCTCGCCCGCGGCCACCTTGGCCCGGCGGATGTAGTCCAGCAGGGAGGTCTTGCCGTGGTCCACGTGGCCCATGACGGTGACCACCGGGGGCCGCGGCCGGGCCTCGCCCTGGGGCTTCTCGGCGGCCAGGGCCTCCTCCTCCAGGGCCTCCTCGGAGACGTGCTTGACCTTGTGGCCCAGCTCCTCCACCACCAGCGTGGCGGTGTCCGAGTCCAGGGTGTCGTTCTTGGTCACCATCACGCCCATCTTGAAGAGCTGCTTGATGAGCTCCGCCGATTTCATGGCCAGCCGGTTGGAGAGCTCGTCCACGGAGATGGTGTCGGGGATGGCCACCTCGCGGACCTGCGGCTCGGGCCGCTCGAAGCCGCGACGGTCCTCGCGCTTGCGGCTCTCGCGCTTGGCGCGCTTCTCGCGCTTCTTGCGCTGCTTCTTGGACTCGAGCCCCTCTTCGGCTTCCTCCTTGGGGTGGCCCTCCTCCTCGTAGGCCTCCTTGCGGCCCTTCTTGCCCTTGCCCTTCTCCGGGGCGGGGGCCTCCTGAGGCGCGGGCTGCTCCGCGGCGGGCTCCGCCGGCTGGGCAGGGGCTTCCTCGGCGGGGGCCGCCGGGCCCTGCTCCACCGGTGCGGCCTCTTCCTCTTCCGCCGGGGCCTCCTCGGTCTCGGCGGCCTCGGCCTCTTCGGGATGTTCGGGTTCGGCGGGGGCCTCCTGCTCCTCGGGGCCACCCGCCGGACCGGCGGACACCCCTTCCATCTCCAGCTCGGCGGCCTCGGCCTCCACGGTCTCGGGCTCACGCTCCTCGTCGCCCAGCTCCTCCTCGCGGCGGCGCTTCACGAAGGTGCGCTTCTTGCGGACCTCCACCTCGACCGTGCGGGAGCGCCCGTGGGAGAAGCTCTGCTTGACCTTTCGGCTGGAGCGCCGCTTCAGGGTGATCTTGCTGGGGGCCGGCTCTTCCTCCTCCTCAGCACCGCCGTGGCTCTTGCGCAGGTAGGCGAGCAGCTGCCGCTTGTCCTCGTCGTTGACGAACTGATCAGCGGAGTGCTTGTCCACTCCGGCGGCCCGTAACTGCTCGAGGAGCTTTTCGTCGGACGTCCCCATCTCGCGGGCGAATGTAGATACCTTAACCTTGCCCATCACCATTCTCCTCTCTCAGCCGATTCCAGCGCACCGCCAGAGCCTGAATCTTTTCCGCCATGGGGGGGTGGGTGACGGCGACCACCCCCACCTCCGCCGGCCCCAGGACGCGTCCCAGCTCCGCCTTGTCGGGACCCCGGTATACGCATCTCCCGTCGGCCCGGCTGCTCATGTCGGTCAGTAATCGTTGGGCCGCGTCCGCGGCCACCAGTATCCAGTCCACCCGCCCTGCATCCAGGGCTTCCGTCACGCGCTCGCCCCCCCAGACCACGGCCCCCATCCGATGGGCATGGCCCAGCTGTTCGTTCAGGAGGCGGCCCAGACCTTCCAGGGCCTGAGCGCGCAGATCGTCGGCGGAGAAGGACGGCGCCCCGCAGCCGAGGGCCCGGCCGATCCCCTTGGGCCGGAGCCCCTTCCGCAGGCATTCCATGCGGGGGCACAGATAGGCCCCGCGGCCGGGCAGCTTTTCCCGCAGGTCCAGCGTCGGGACCCCATCGGGCCCGCACACGAAGCGCAGCAGCTCATCCTTCGGATGCGTCTGCCGACAGGCGCAGCATTGGCGCTCCGGTCTCGCCATGCGGTCCGTTCAGCCCTCCGTCTGGCCGGAAGCCTGCTCGCCCCCTTCGAACCAAGGGCGGCGCGCGGCCATGATCAGGTCATGGGCCTGCTGTTCGGTAATGCCTTCGATGTCGAGGAGCTCATCCACCGCCGAATCGGCCAGGTCCTCCTGGGATTTCACCCCGCCGCTCACCAGGCGCCGGGCGGTGGCCTCGTCCATGCCCTCCACCTCCATGAGGGAGGGATCCATCTCGGATTCGAGACGCTCCTCCTCGGCGATGGCCTTGTTCAGGAGGGCATCGCGCGCCCGGGTGCGCAGCTCCTGGGCGATCTCCTCGTCGAACTCCTCGACGGAGGCGAGCTCCGACAGGGGCACGTAGGCGATCTCCTCGAGACTGCTGAAGCCCTCCTCGGCAAGGATCCCGGCCACCTCCTCGTCGGCCTCCAGCTCCTCCATGAAGAGCTTCTGGTAGACCTCGAATTCCTTGTTCCGCTTCTCGCGCTCTTCCTCTTCCGTGAGGATGTCGATCTCCCAGCCGGTGAGCTGGCTGGCGAGGCGCACGTTCTGCCCCCCGCGGCCGATGGCCAGGGAAAGCTGGTCCTCGTTCACCACCACGTCGATGGTGTGCAGCTCCTCGTCCACCACCACCCGGCTGATCTCCGCCGGGGAAAGGGCGTTGCAGACGAAGGTGGCCGGGTCGCTGGTGTACTGGATGATGTCCACCCGTTCGCCGGCCAGCTCGTCCACCACCTTCTGCACCCGCGAGCCACGCAGGCCCACGCAGGCGCCGACCGGGTCGATGCGGTCGTCGGAGGTGGAGACGGCGATCTTGGCCCGCGATCCGGGATCCCGGGCGGCCCCGCGGATCTGGATGATGCCCTCGGCGATCTCCGGCACCTCCAGCTCGAACAGCCGCACAATCAGCTGCGGGTGGGTGCGGGAAAGGAACACCTGCGGCCCCGACTGGGTCCGCCGCACGTCGTAGAGATAGGCCCGCACGCGGTCGCCGGCGCGCAGGTTCTCGCGGGGGATCTGCTCGTTGCGGGGCAGGATGGCCTCGGTCCGATTGAGGTCAATGATGGCGTTGCCGCGCTCCATGCGCTTGATGACCCCGGTGATCAGCTCTCCGACCCGGTCCTCGTATTCCTCCACCACCATGTCCCGCTCGGCCTCGCGGACCTTCTGCAGGATCACCTGCTTGGCGGTCTGGGCCGCGATGCGCCCGAACTCGATGGGAGGCAGTTCCTCCTCGACGGTGCCACCCACCTCCACCTCCGGGTCGCGCTCTCGGGCCTCGGACAGGTGCATTTCCTGCTCCGGCTCCTCGAGCTCCGCATCGTCAGGGACAACCGTCCAGTACCGGATGCTCCGGAAATCCCCGGTATCCTTGTCGATCTCCACCCGGATGGCCTTGTCCTGGCCGTATTTCTTCTTGGACACAGTGGTAAGGGCCGCCTCCATGGCCTGGAAGATGATGTCCTTGTCGACACCCTTCTGCCGGGCAACCGAATCAACCACCATCAGGATTTCGCTACTCATAGGCGGAGCATCCTCTCAATCCTGCCGAATCTGGTGTTACTGGCCTACAGATCCGCCACTAGGTGTGCCTTGGCGACCTGCTCCCGGGGAATGGCGGCCCGCCCCTCCGGGGTCTCCACGATCACCTGCTCTTCCTCCAGACCAACCAGGGTGCCGGTAAAGCTCCGCTGCCCATTGATCGGCCCGAAGGTCTTGACCTTGACCTGCTCGCCGGCGAACCGCCGGTAATCGTCCGGCTTACGGAGAGGCCGGTCCACACCGGGCGACGAGATCTCGAGGCTGTACTCCCCCGGAATGGGGTCCTCCGCGTCCAGGACCTCCTCCACCGCCTCGCTCACCGCGGCGCAATCATCCAGGGTGACGCCGGAGGGCGCATCGATGAACAGCCGCAGCACCCGGTTTCCCCCGCCACCGACCAGCTCGAGCTCCACCAGCTCGTAGCCCATGGCGTGGACCGTAGGCTCCAGCATATCGATGAGCCCATCCCGTCCGATTGCCGACATTTCCCGCCTCGGTCTTCTGAAATAAAAAAAAGCGGGTGCGCGACCCACTTTTCGGGAATGGCCGAACTCCATGGAACCCCGAATTCTATCATTAGATCCAGGGATTCCCAACCCTCGGGCAATGAGACCCTGGCTGCCCCTATAGGTTCCCGTCCTCCTGGAGGGCGTGGGCGTAGAAGTCCAGTGCATTCGTCAGCCGAATCTTGCGCGCCAGCTCCGGGGGCAGCTGGGCCAGCCAGGCCCGGTGGTAGTCGAGGAACTGGCCAACCCGCTCCCACCCGGAATCGGCCTGATCCCACCGCATGCTCGATCCCGGCGGCCAAACCGGGTCCGAGCCGGTCATGAAACGGTCGGGAAAGCGCTTGAACAGGCGCACCCACGCTTCATCCAGCTCCCCGTCCTCTGCGGCGAAGCGGCCGTACCGCCAGGGGTCCCGCGCCGAGAGCTCCGTCCACACGTTCGGGCAGCTCTCCATGAGCTCTCCCACCTCCTCCGGGCCGAGGCGGGAGCCGGCATGGGCCCACTGGAAGCGGACCTCTGGGTTGGCCTCGCAGACGGGACGGAAATACTCGGGGTCGGAGGATTCGGCATGGATCAGGACCGGGACGTCGAACTCCCGGGCGAGATCCAGCAGACCCTGGAAAACCGGACTGTCCCAGGGGGGGCCCACGCTGGCCACGAAATGGACCTCGCCGATGCCGTGGAAGCGTCCGGAAGCCAGGGCTTCCCGGGTGCGGGCAACCACTTCGGAGTCCCGAAACCAGTCCATCCGGCCCCGATGGTGAATATAGGGACTGAAAAGGGCAATCACGGGAAAATCAGCCGCCTCCTGGAGCTCCCGGGCCCGGGGCGCGGGCACCCCGGAGACCACCCCCAAAGCCACATTGTTCGCGGCCAGGCTTTCCGCCGCCTCCCTGGGGGAGGTCACCTCCTCATGGTCCCAATTGTAGTGCAGGTGTACATCGGCAAAGGGCGCACTATCCACGGCGGAGAACGACGTGGCGGGAGCGAAGGCCCCAACACTGAAAAGGGCTGGAAGAATCCAGGGCAGAACGTAAGGGAGCTTTGGCATGCCTTACCCCAAAATCAAAACAGCTGGAGGGGAGTTACACGCTGGTAATCTTCGCCCGGTTCGAACCGAAACAGGTTCTTCTCCTGCGGTCCGACCTGGATATCGCGGAGCTCCTCGATTTGGCCATTTTCGGCCCGATCCTTAATGACTGTGTTCAGATCCGTATCGAACCACTGCGTTACCTCGCCGAATTCGGGGTGCGTGCATTCCCATTTTTGGGTGTCACGGCCATCCACCTGTCCGGAACCGATGCGCTCGGATTCGGGAAACCCCTGGCAGGGCTCATGGGCAAGAAGGCCGCCGAGGCGCTCCCCCCGCTCCTGGCTGGCGTCGACCGCAAACACTTGTTCACTCTCCACCACCAAATACCGTTGGGATTCATCGGCGGGGGAAACCATGGTCACCCCGCGCGGGGGGATCCCTTCGATCCGTTTTCCGTCGGGGGATAGGTAGACCTGGAGCTCCTGAGCCCTATCCTTATTCCCTTCCTCATATTTCAGGGATTGGGCAGAAAACCCCGGGGCGTCACCCAGATCCTCCCCAGCCCAAGCAACGCCGCAGAGGGCAATTCCGCTCAACAGCAACAGCTGTGTTCTCATGGCCATTGGCCTACCTCCTTTTCCCAAGCGTACCAATCCTTTCGGCGCACCCCATAAAAAAAGCCCCCGGGGGTACCGGGGGCTCGTAGCAAATGCCTGGCGGTGACCTAC
>NZ_JBKGZG010000029.1:0-30404 GCF_046545655.1 Thiohalorhabdus sp.
ACAACGAGGTGATCGAGGCGGCCGACGAGCACGGCCTGGCCATGGTCCTGACCGGCATGCGCCACTTCCGGCACTGAGCCCAGGCGGACCGGCCGGGGAGAACAGCGCGTCCACCCGCCCGGGTGGACCCAGCACGGTGGGGAGCAGCGAGCATGCGCATCCTGGTAATCGGTGGTGGCGGACGCGAGCACGCGCTGGCCTGGAAACTGGCCCGGAGCCCCCGGGTGGAAAGGGTGGTCTGCGCCCCGGGCAACGCCGGCACCGAGGCCGAGCCCAAGGTGACCAACGCCCCGGTGGCGGACGACGATCTGGATGGATTGCTGCGCCTCGCCCGGCGGGAGGCGGTGGACCTGACCGTGGTGGGTCCCGAGGCGCCCCTGGTAGCGGGGGTGGTGGACCGTTTCAAGGCAGCGGGGCTCCGCTGCTTCGGTCCCACCGCGGCGGCGGCGCGCCTGGAGGGCTCCAAGGCCTTCGCCAAGGACTTCATGGCCCGCCACGCCATCCCCTCGGCCGCCTACGGTACCTTCACCGATCCGGCGGAAGCCCGCGCCTTCGTGGAGCGCCTGGGCCGCCCGGTCGCGGTCAAGGCCGATGGCTTGGCCGCCGGCAAGGGGGTGGTGCTGGCCGACAACGTCGCCGAGGCCAATGCGGCCGTGGAGGAGATGCTCGGCGGGCGCTTCGGCGGGGCCGGGGCCCGGGTGGTGGTGGAGGAGCGCCTGGAAGGCGAGGAGGCGTCCTTCCTCTGCCTGGTGGACGGCGAGCACATCCTGCCCCTGGCCAGCTCCCAGGACCACAAGACCCTCCACGAGGGGGACACCGGCCCCAACACCGGCGGCATGGGGGCCTATTCCCCGGCCCCGGTGGTCACCAACGGCGTGGCCCATCGGGTGATGGAGGAGGTGGTGAGGCCCACCGTCGCGGGCATGGCCGCCGAGGGGGCTCCCTTCCGGGGTGTGCTCTACGCCGGGCTCATGATCCACCAGGGCCGGCCCCGGGTGCTGGAGTTCAACTGCCGCTTCGGCGATCCCGAGTGCCAGCCGCTGATGATGCGCCTGCGCAGCGACCTGGCCGACCTGCTGGAGGCCGGGGCCGAAGGCCGGCTGAATACCCGGGAGGCGGCCTGGGACCCGCGCCCGGCGCTGACGGTGGTGCAGGCGGCGGAAGGCTACCCTGGACCCTACGAAAAGGGCCGCCCCATCGAGGGGCTGGAGGCGGTGCCGGAGGGCGACCAGCTCAAGGTGTTCCACGCCGGGACTGTGCGCGGGCCCCACGGAGTGGTGACCGCGGGCGGACGCGTCCTGGGGGTCACCGCCCTCGGCGCCAGCGTGTCCGAGGCCCGGGATCGCGCCCTGGGCGCCGCCGGGCGCATCCGCTGGCCGGGCGTGTATTACCGGCGGGACATTGGGCACCGCGCCCTCGGGCGGGGCTGAGGCAGGCACCGTGGCGGAGGTGCCCCTGCTGGACGCGGAGGACGCCGCGGTCCTGCTCCGGGAGGGCGGGGTCCTGGCCTACCCCACCGAGAGCTGCTTCGGCCTGGGCTGCGACCCCCGGAATCAGGCCGCTGTGGAGCGGATCCTGGCGGCCAAGGGACGGGCCGAGGCCAAGGGCCTGATCCTGATCGGCGGCGTCTGGGAGCACCTGGCCCCCTACATGGGCCGGCTGACCGTCCCCATGCGCCGGCGTCTGGCCCGGGCGTGGCCGGGGCCCGTCACCTTCCTCGTGCCGCCCTCCGCGGCGGTACCGCCCTGGGTGCGGGGCGAACATCCCCGGGTGGCCCTGCGCTGGACCGCCCACCCCCACGCCGCCCGCCTGTGCAAGGCCTTCGGCGGCGCCCTGGTTTCCACCAGCGCCAATCGGGAAGGTGAACCGCCCGCCCGTAGCGCGGTCCAATGTCGGGCGGTCTTCGGCTCCCTGCTGGATGGCTGCCTCCGGGGCCGGGTGGGTCCGCGACGGGAACCGTCGGCCATTATCGACCCGGCAAACGGGCGCCGGCTCCGGTAGCAAAAATTTTTTTCGGACCGCCGGAACTCCCCCGATCACTAGCCCTCTAATCTTGTGAGACGGCCGAAAGCCGTCTCCGGCCCTGCCCCGCCCGTCAGGGCCGGTTCCTGGTGCCGCCCCTTCCCCGGGGGCGGGTGGAGCCCCGGTTTTCCCCCTTTTCCGGGGCTCTTTTTTTGTCTATTCGTCGGACCCCAGCCCCAGCCAAGCCCCTAGCCTCTCCCGCGCCTCCTCCACGCCGGTCCTTTTGAGCGCCGAGAACAGCTGTACCCCAACCTCCGGAAAACGACTGGCCAGGTCCGAGCGCAGGAAGTCCAGGGTCCGGCGGGCTTCGTTCTTCTTGGCCTTGTCCGCCTTGGTCAGCAGGACATGCAGGGGCAGGTCGTAGAAGTCGGCCCACTCCAGCAGCTGCTTGTCGAAGTCCCGCATGGGGCGGCGGATGTCCATGATCAGAACCAGGCCCGCGAGGCTGCGGCGCTCGTGGAGGTATTCCTCCATGAGGCGGCCCCACTGGGCCTTCACCTGTGGTGGCACCTTGGCGTAGCCGTAGCCCGGCAGGTCCACCAGGCGACGCTCCTCGCCGCCCAGACCGTAGAAGATGAGCTGCTGCGTGCGACCCGGCGTGGAGCTGGTACGTGCCAGCTTCTTGCGCTGCAGGATCGCGTTCAGGGCGCTGGACTTGCCCACGTTGGAGTGGCCGGCCAGCGCCACTTCCCGGCCGACGTCCGGGGGAAAGTCCGAGACACGGGCGGCGGCGATCAGGAAGTGGGCTGCAGGAAGGGTGACGTCCATGAGGGCAAATTTGACCCATGTATAAGAGTGTTCTTATACTATAAAGTTGGCGCGGATCAGACAAAAGGTTTGACTTGTACGAATACGATAAGGGCGCTTGCGATTTCCGATTCGATCGGCCCGGGGCCGATCCCATTCTCCGTTAGACCGGGAGGAAAAACCATGAAGAAACCCCTGATCGCCGTGGGCACCGGTGTGGTGCTCGGCCTCGGCGTCGGTATCGCCCAGGCCCAAGACGGCGAGGCTGCTGCCAAGGAGCTGGGCTGCACCGCTTGCCACGCGGAAGCAACCAAGCTGGTAGGCCCCTCCTATCAGGACGTCGCCGAGCGGTATGAGGGCGATGAGGCCAAGATCCTGGAGACCGTGCAGGACAACGTGGAGAACGGCGGCTCCGGGAATTGGGAGGAAGAGACCGGGGGGACCCCCATGCCGCCCCAGCCCGACGCCGCCGGCGAGACCGAGCAGCTGGAGGCGATCGCCTCCTGGATCTCCGGGATGGCCGAGTAGGAACCCCTAGCCGCCTGGAGGTGGCCCTCCGGGCGCGAGCGAGGCCGGGGTGATACCCTGGCTGCGCTTGGATAACGGGAACCGGGTTCTCGTTCCACAAGTAAGGAGACGGTCAATGCGGACAATGATTTGGGCGGCCGCCATGGCGAGCGCTCTCGTAGTCTCCCCGGCTCTTGCCGCCGAGGACCAGGACAAGGGAGATGCCGAGGCGGGCAAGGAACTGGTGATGCAGGGCAAGCCTGATGAGGACGTTCAACCGTGCCAGGCCTGTCACGGCGAAGATGGCGCGGGCCAAGCCGCTTCGAACTTTCCCCGTCTCGCTGGCCAGGACGTGAAGTACATGGTGAAGCAGATGGAAGACTTTGCCAGCGAGGACCGGGCCAACTACCCCACAATGAAGGGGATCGCCGAGGGCCTGTCCGAAGAGGAGAAGTGGGATGTGGCCCGCTATTACCACGAGCAGGAGGTGGATACCGAAGAGGCCGATGCGGATTCCTCGGTGATCGAGACTGGCGAGCGGATCGCCGAGCGCGGCGTCCCAGAAGAGGACGTACCGGCCTGCACCTCCTGCCATGGCCCCGAGGGCAAGGGCGTGCCGCCGGTTTTCCCGCAGATCGCCGGGCAGCACGCTGGCTACATCCAGAAGCAGCTCCAGGACTGGGAGGGCGGCAGCCGCGAAAACGATCCGGCTGATATGATGACCGAGATCGCTCCCAAGCTGTCCGAGGAGGAAATGGAGGCTGTGGGCGCCTACTTCAACAACGTGGACGCCGAGTAACAAGGCCTTTCGGCTGGGCTCCCGCTTTCTTGCGGGGGGCCCACCGCCTGAGGGACCCGCATAGCGGGTCCCTTTTTTTATTCCAAACTACGGGCTGGCTTCGGCCAAGGGAGTTTCGTTATTCCCCTGGCGGAGGCGGTTTCGTCGCGCCCCACGGGGGTCTCACACGCTCGGTCTACCCATCCACGTCCACCAGGCGGGCCCTTCAGCTGCCAAGGAAAGTTTCCCGGGAGGCAAAAGGGCTGAACCAGCCCCGCAGCCCCGGGTGCCGACGACTAGCCAGTGTCCTGTCTCAAAAATTCGTTACATTTTTGAGCTTCCTGCGCCGGTTCGGAGCAAGGCGCGCCGCCGAAGGCGTGGTGGGCCCACGTCGAGGAGGCGCAACGCCGCGCCGGGCCGGCGCAGGAGCTCCCTGCGGGCGAGCCGGGAGGGCGGACGGCGCGGCGTCGCCAGGCCTTGACGGGCGGGCAGCCCACCTGCGGCCCGGCTCCTTGCGGCGCCCGCCCTCCCGACTCGCAAAATTGCAACGAATTTCTGAGACAGGCCACTAGATGTGCCCATGGAGGGAGAGCGCGGGGGGGCAGCCCGGCTAGCCCCCGGCGCCCTATTGGACCACTTGGTCGATGGTGACGGAGACCTCGCGGCCGTCACGCACGCTGAGCGGGTCGGTGAGGCCCTCAAGGTCGCCGGGCTGGGCCTGAGGCTGCCCGCCCTTGGAGATGCGCGCGCCCACCACCACGCGCTCCTGGGAGGAAAGCGTGCGGTCCCCGGACATGGCCTGAGAGTCGTCAAGGGTGACCTCCACGGGGAGCTCTTCCACCGGCTTGCGCACCGCCGCCACGGGCATTGGAGGCCCCTGGGCGGCTCGGGCAAAGATGAAGACGGTGTCCTCTGGCTCGGTCTGCTCCCGCAGTTCCCCGGCAAGCTCTACCCGAACCTTCATGGCCGGACCGCCGGAGGCCTCGGACTCAGGACGGTCAATGGAAACTTCCTCGGGGCTGATCCCCTCGGCCTGGGCGATGTAGCCCTTGAGCATCTCAAAATTCCGATTATCCGGGGGCATCTGGGCGGCCAAACGGCGCCAGAGCCGGCCCGCCTCCTCACCCTCGCCCCTGGACATGGCGGCCGATCCGGCCATCCACAGGGCCAGGGTATTGTCGGGGTCCTTTTCCAGGGCCTTGTCCAACAGTTCGGTAACCTCCCCGGTCAGCTCGCGGTTATTGGCCAGGGCGATGGCCTCGGCGTAATGGGCCAGCAGCTGGGGCTCGTCGCCCAAGAGTCGCCGGGCCCGACGATAGGCCTCCACCGCCTCGCCGAACTGCCCTTGTTCCCGATAGGTCTGGCCAAGCAAGACCCAGGCTTCCCCAGTACGGGGTTTCTCCTCCAGAAAGGCGCTTAACCGACTGGCGCGCTGCTCGGGCGGCATCTGGGAAAAGGAGCGGATCTCGCGCTCGCTCAGGCTGGTGGGGGGCGCCTCGTCCACCAGCTGGGGGCGGCCGGTGGCGAAATAGAGGGAGACGGCCACCACCGGGAGGCCGACCAATAGGCCCACGACCGTCTTGCCACCGATGCCTGTACGCGGGCCCGGGGCCGATTCCTTGTCCTCGCTGCCGGGGACCTCGCGCAGCACCTCCCGCTCCAGCTCCGCGCGGCCTTGCTCGTACTCCTCGGGGGTGATCTCCCCCCGGTCCCGCTCGGCGGCGAGCTCGGCGAGGCGATCGCGGAACACGGCGAGATTGGCCTCGCTGTAGGAGGTCTCGCTGGCCCGGGAGCGCCCTAGCAAGGCCGGGATGACTGCCAGGGCGGCCGCGACGATCAAGATTGCGACAGTGATCCAGAAAAGCGTCATTGAGAGGAATCCTTCTCGGAATCGGTGCCGAGGAGCCGCGCGGCGCGTTCCTGCTCATCGGGGGACAGGTCGTCCGGTTCGGCCTGCTCGCGGCCCCGGGAGACGGCCAGCCAGATCCCCGCCCCGATCAAGAGCAGGGCGAAGGGGCCGAACCACAGCAGGTAGGTGGCCGGACGCATGGGAGGACGGTAGAGGACGAACTCGCCGTAGCGGTCCACCAGATAATCAACCACCGCCTCCTTGTTTTTGCCCTCTTCCACGACCTGCTGGTAGACCTCGTCACGCAGGTCCTGGGCGAGGTCGGCTCGGGAGTCGGCCAGAGACTCGTTCTGACAGACAAGGCACCGCAGATCTTCCAGGAGGGCGTCGTAGCGCTCCTCCTGGGCGGGATTGTCGAAGTCCCGGATGGGCTCGGGGGCCGCCAGGGGGGCCCCCAGGGGGCCAAGAGCCAGGGCCAGGACGAGAAGGGCGGTCCAGAATCTCATGATTCGCCTCGCAGCTCTTGAACCATGGGCAGGATGGTGGTGCGGAAGTCCTGCCGGGTCATGGGGCCGATGTGCTTGTGGCGGATGATGCCTTCGCGGTCCACCACAAAGGTCTCGGGAACGCCGTAGACCCCCAGGTCGATGCCAGCTTCACCCTCGGGGTCGTACAGGCTGACGTCGTAGGGGTCGCCGCGCTGCTCCAGCCAGCGCTGCGCGTCCGGCCGCTCGTCCTTGTAGTCGAAGCCGATGATGGCGAGGTTGGGGTGGTCGCGGCTGGCCTCCATGAGGACGGGGTGCTCCTGGCGGCAGGCAACGCACCAGGAGGCCCAGACGTTCAGGAGGTAGACCTGCCCCTTCAGCTCCTCGGTGGAGACGGCCCGGTCGGGGTCGCCCACGGAGGCCAGGGTAAGGTCGGGGACCTCCTTGCCAACCAAGGGCGAGGGGACCCGCTCGGGATCCATGGTCAGCCCGATGCCAAGAAAGATCACCAGCACCACGAACAAGACCAGGGGAATCAGGTAGCGCAGGCGCACGGCTCAGCCCTCCCCGGCGGCAAGGGGCTCAGCGGCGGTGTTCCGGGCGGTCTCCCGCCGGCGCGCCAGCCGGTAGCGCCGGTCGCTGACGGCCACCAGGCCCCCGGCGGCCATGAACAGGCCTCCCAGCCAGATCCAGCGGACAAAGGGCTTGTGGTAGATGCGGACGCTCCACGCCTCGCCCCGTTCGTCCACGGGCTGGCCCAGGGAGACGTAGAGATCGCGGGTCAGGCCCGGGTCGATGCCTGCCTCGGTCATGGGCTGGCCCCCGGAAGCGTAGTTGCGCTTCTCGGGGTGCAGGACCGTCACGTCGCGATCGCCTTTACTCACGGAGAGGGTGCCCTGGGCGGCCTCGTAATTGGGGCCCTGGACTTGTTCCACCCCGTCGAAGCGGAAGGTGTACCCGGCCAGCTCGGTGGATTGGCCCGGCTCCATGCGCAGGCGGGTCTCCGACTCCTGGGTGCTGGAGATGGTAATCCCCACCACCGTCACCGCCAGACCCAGGTGGGCCAGGGCCATGCCGTAGGTCCCGGCAGGCAGCCGGCGCAGGCCCTCCAGGATGCCGCGCTTGCTGGAGAGCTGGGTCCAGACGGCCTGTACGCTGGTGATGGCGACCCACACCGCCAGCACCAGCCCCAACGCCACCATGAGGTAGTCGGCGGCGGAGGTGACCATGGCGGCCGAGCCCAGGCCCAGGACGGCGGTGCCGACCAAGGCGTAGCGCAGGTGGCGCCAAAGCCGGGAGGCGTCGTCACGCTTCCACCGCACCAGGTTGCCCACCCCGAGCAGGAGCAGCAGGCCAACCATGATGGGCACGAAGACGGCGTTGAAGTAGGGCGGGCCCACGGATAGCTTGCCCAGGTCAAGGGCCTCGACCACAAGCGGGTACAGGGTGCCCAGCAGGACGGTGGCCATGGCCACTACCAGCAGGATGTTGTTGGCGAGCAGCAGGGTCTCGCGGGAGATCTTGGAGAACCGGGTGCCGCTGTCCAGGGCCCCCGGACCGCGCAGGGCGTAGAGCAGCAGGGACCCGCCCACAACCAGGGCGAGGAAGGCCAGGATGTAGACGCCCCGGCTGGGGTCGGAGGCGAAGGCGTGGACCGAGGTGAGCACCCCGGAGCGCACCAGGAAGGTGCCCAGCAGGGACAGGGAAAAGGCGGTAATGGCCAGCAGCACGGTCCAGCTCTTGAATACGCCGCGCTTCTCGGTCACCGCAAGGGAGTGGATCAGTGCCGTTCCCACCAGCCAGGGCATGAAGGAGGCGTTCTCCACCGGGTCCCAGAACCACCAGCCGCCCCAGCCCAGCTCGTAGTAGGCCCACCAGCTGCCGATGGCCACGCCCAGGGTCAGGAAGATCCAGGCCACGCCCACCCAGGGCCGCGTCCAGCGGGCCCAGGCCGCGTCCAACCGGCCGCCCAGGAGCGCGGCGATGGCGAAGCCGAAGGCCACGGTCATGCCCACGTAGCCCATGTAGAGGATGGGCGGGTGCATGATCATGCCGATGTCCTGCAGCAGCGGGTTCAGGTCCGAGCCGTCGGAGGGCACCGGGGTGAGCCGTTCGAAGGGATTGGAGGTAAACAGCATGAACAGGTGGAAGCCGATGCTCACCAGCCCCATGACCCCGAGGACCCGAGCCCCGAATTCGGCCGGCAGGCTCCGGCTGAACAGCGCAACGGCCAGCGTCCAGCCGGCCAGGATCAGCGCCCAGAGCAGGATGGAGCCCTCGTGGCCGCCCCATACCGCGGTGACCCGGTAGTAGAGGGGCAGGAGCTCGTTGGAGTTCTGGGCCACGAAGGCCACGGAGAAATCGTTGACCACGAAGGAGTAGGTCAGGATGGCGTAAGCCACGGCAATGAAGCCGAACTGGACGATGGCGGCGGGCCGGGCCACCGCCATCCATTCCGGAATCCCCCGCGCCGCCCCCCACAGGGGAAGGACGGATTGGGCGAGGGCCATGCACAGGGCCAGGATGATCGCGATTGTGCCGAGTTCTGGGATCATGGGGGAGAGCTGCCTACTTGTCGGCCATGGAATGGGGGGGCTCGCCGTCGGCATTCTCCAGGGCCTCGGCGGCCTCGGGGGGCATGTACTCTTCGTCGTGCTTGGCCAGCACCTCCTCGGCCAAAAAGACCCCCTCGCCGTTCAGTTTGCCGTTGGCGACGATGCCCTGCCCCTCGCGGAACAGGTCGGGCAGGATGCCGCTGTATTCAATGGGCACGTCTTGGGAGGTGTCGGTGATGACGAAGCGCACGTCGAGGCTGTCATCGTCCCGTTCAACGCTGCCCTCCTTCACCAGTCCGCCGACCCGGAAGGTGCGGTTCTCCGGGGCCTCGCCCTCGGCGATCTCGCTCGGGCTGTAGAAGTACACCAGATTCTCCTGGAAAGCGGTCAGCCCGAGGGCGGTGGCGCCGCCGATGCCAATCAGGACGAGCAGCACCAGGTATAAGCGTTTCTTGCGGCGGGGGGTCATCCACTCCTCCTCAACGCCGGTTGCGGCGAGCCATCTGCCGGAGGATCCGGCGCTCGCGCCAGTGGGGAACGATGAGATTCACCAAAAGGACCACCAGGGCAAGCCCGTAGGACGGCCACACGAAGACGCCGTAGCCGCCCATGTAAAAGAATTCCTGTAGTGTCATCCCTTAGTTCCCCTTCTCGTCCGCCAGTTCCCGAACCCAGCTGCTGCCGGCCTCCGATTCCAGGATCTCCACCCGGACGCGCTTAAAGGCCACCGTGAAGAAATAGAGCGTGAAGGCCGTGGCCATGATCAGCAGGGGGATCAGCATGCCCACCGAGATGGAGGGCGCGTCGAACTTGGTGACCGTGGGGCCCTGGTGCAGGGTGCTCCACCATTCCACGGAGTAGTGGATGATGGGGATGTTGACCACGCCCACCAGGGCCAGCACCGCCCCCGCCCGAGCCGCCGTGCGGCGATCCTCGATGGCCGACTGCAGGGCGATGAAGCCCAGGTAGAGGAACAGCAGGATCAGCTCGGAGGTGAGCCGGGCGTCCCAGACCCAGTAGGTGCCCCACATGGGCTTTCCCCACAGGGAGCCGGTGACCAGGGCCAGGAAGGTGAACGATGCCCCCAGGGGCGCGGAGGCGCGCATCATGGCCTCCGCCACCTTCATGCGCCACACCAGGGTGATGATCCCGGAAACGGCCATGACCATGTACACGAACATGGACATCCAGGCCGCCGGGACGTGGATGAAGATGATCCGGTAGCTGTCGCCCTGCTGGTAGTCCGCCGGCGCCACCACCAGGCCCCAGTAGGTCCCTACCACCAGCAGCAGGGCGGTGACGGCGCCCAGCCAGGGCGTCAGGCGCCGGGAGAAGCCGTAGAAGTAGCGGGGGGAGCCGTACTTGTGGATCCACTGGAACATGACTAGCCCGCCTCGCATGCAGTGGGTAGGTGTGTGGCAGTCATCAGGAAACCCTCGAATATGTGCCGCCGCGGGGATCGCTCAGGCGACGCTGATGCGCAGGGCCGCGGCGGTGGCCAGGGGCGCCAGGGTCAGGGCCAGGATCAGCAGGGCGGCCAGGAAGTAGAGCTGCCCGGCTACCGGCAGCCCGGCGGCGGCGTTGTCCACGGCCCCGGCGGCGAAGATTAGCACCGGTATATACAGCGGAAGCACCAGCAGGGTCAAAAGCAGCCCCCCGCGGCGCAGGCCCACCGTCAAGGCGACGCCGATGGCGCCCACCATGGACAGCACCGGGGTGCCCAGGGCCAGGGTGGCCAATAGCACCGGCAGCGCCTCCAGGGGCAGGTGCAGGAACAGGGCCAGCAGGGGCGAGATGAGGATCAGAGGCAGCCCGGTCACGAGCCAGTGGGCCAGGACCTTGGCCACCACCAGCAGCGCCGGGGAGTGCGGGGACAGCAGCATCTGCTCCAGGGAGCCGTCCTCGAAGTCGGAGCGGAACATGCCGTCCATGGACAGGGTGGCGGCCAGGAGGGCCGCCACCCAGAGAATCCCCGGGGCAACGCGGGTGAGGGTGTCCTGCTCCGGGCCCAGGGCGAGGGGAAACAGGGTCACCACAACGATGAAGAACATCAGGGGGTTGCCCAGTTCGCTGCGGTGGCGGAGGGCCAGGGTGAGGTCGCGCGCGAGGATGGCGGCGAAGGCGTGGCCCATGGTCAGTCCCCCTCCGCGGCGGCTTCGGGGCCCAGGTGGATGCGCGACATGGTGGCATCGCCCAGGTCCACGGGCTGGTGGGTGGTGATCAGCGCCATGCCGCCGGCCTCGCAGTGCTCGCGGAGCAGCGACTCCACGTAGGCCTTGCCCTTGCGGTCCAGGGCGTTGAAGGGCTCGTCCAGGATCCACAGCGGCGTGGGGTGGAGGAGCAGGCGCGCCAGGGCCACGCGGCGGGTTTGGCCGGCGGAGAGCTCGCGTACCGGCTTGTCCTCGAAGCCCGCCAGGCCGATGCGGGCCAGGGCCTCGTCGGGGTCCATGGCGGCCCGGCCCGCGCCCAGGGCCGAGGCCACCCGCAGGTTCTCCAGGGGGGTGAGGTCCGCCTTCACCCCGTGGGCATGGCCGATGTAGGTGAGCGCCTCCAGGAACTCCGGCCGCACCTCCTCCACGTTGGCCCCGTTCCAGCGCACCTCCCCCTCGGCGGGCAGGGCCAGCAGGCAGAGGATGCGCAGCAGGCTGGTCTTGCCGCTGCCGTTGGCGCCCTCGATCTGGATCAGCTCCCCGGAGCGAAGGGAGAGGTTGAAGCCCTCGAACAGCACCCGGTCCCGGCGCACACAAGAGAGCCCCACCCCCTCGAGCCGGGGGGCGCTCCCTTGCGCGGCAGCCACGGGCCCGTTCCCGGGCTGGTCTGCGGGGGGTGCGGCCGCGGGCTGCCGATCCGTTTCGCTTGCCATGGAGATGCCGGGGTAGGTTGCCTGGAGTGCGACGGAGCGCAAGCTTAGCATGGGGCCGGTTCGGCTGTCATGGCGCCCCCTTCCGGGCGATTCGGGACCCTGAGACGCCGAACGGCCCGGAAGGTTCCGGACCGTTCGGGCAATGGCCGCACTGCCCAGAAGCGGCGCCTAGGCGATCCCCGCGAGCACCTTGTGGGCCGCCTCCAGCGTGGCGTCCACGTCGGCGTCGGAGTGGGCGCGGGAGAGGAAGCCCGCCTCGAAGGGCGAGGGCGCCAGGTAGACCCCCTCCGCCAGCATGCCGTGGAAGAACTGGGCGAAGCGGTTGGCGTCGGCGTCCGCCACATCCCGGAAGGTGCGCACCGGCCGGTCCGAGAAGAAGATCCCGAACATGGCCCCCACGTGGTTCTCCACCATGGGCACCCCCACCTCGGCGCCGGCCTCGGCGAGGCCCTCGGCGAGCCGGGCAGTGCGCTGTTCCAGGTCGGCGTGGAAGTGGGCGTTGTTGATGGCCTTCAGGGTTGTGATCCCGGCGATCATGGCCACCGGGTTCCCCGACAGGGTGCCGGCTTGGTAGACGGGGCCCTCCGGGGAGAGGTGGGCCATGATCTCCTTCTTGCCGCCGAAGGCGCCCACCGGCATGCCGCCGCCGATCACCTTGCCCAGGCAGGTGAGGTCGGGGGTGACGCGGTAGTACTCCTGGGCCCCGCCAGCGGCCACCCGGAAGCCGGTCATCACCTCGTCGAAGATCAGCACCGTGCCGTAGCTGTCGCACAGGTCGCGCAGGCCCTGCAGGAAGCCCGGCTCCGGCGGCACGCAGCCCATGTTGCCGGCCACGGGCTCGACGATGATGGCGGCCACCTCGCGGCCGATGTCCTCGAACAGGGCGGTGGCGGCGTCGATGTCGTTGTAGGGCAGGGTATGGGTGTGCTGGACCAGGTCCTTGGGCACGCCGGGGCTGCTCGGCACGCCCAGGGACAGGGCGCCGGAGCCCGCCTTCACCAGCAGGCTGTCCACGTGGCCGTGGTAATTGCCCTCGAACTTCACCACCTTGTCGCGGTTGGTGTAGCCGCGGGCCAGGCGCAGGGCACTCATGGTGGCCTCGGTGCCGGAATTGCACATGCGCACCTTGTCCACCGAGGGCACCATCTCGGTGATCAGCCGCGCCATGTCGGTCTCCAGCTCGGTGGGGGTGCCGAAGCTCGTGCCCCGGGCCACCGTCTCCTGGATGGCGGAGACCACCTCCGGCGCGGCGTGGCCCAGGATGAGCGGCCCCCAGGAGCCCACGTAGTCGATGAACTCGCGGCCGTCGGCGTCCCACATGCGGCTGCCTTCGCCCCGCTCCATGAACAGGGGCGTGCCGCCCACGGGCTTGAACGCCCGCACGGAGGAGTTCACACCACCGGGGATGTACTTCTGGGCTTCGGCAAAGAGCTGTTCCGACCGCGTCGCCATGACACCACTCCAAAGGGGGGTTCCGGGAAACCGATCAAGCTAAAAGGTGCCCCCGTGGCTGTCAATCGCCCTCACCAGTGCAGGCGCAGGAGGTTGTTGAGGCGCTGTGCGGCCTCCCGGATGTCCGGGGCGTCCAGGATGCCGCTGATGGCGGCGGCCGCGTCGGCCCCGGCCAGGGCCAGGGGTCCGGCGTTGTCCGGGGTGATGCCGCCGATGGCGACGATGGGCAGGTCGAGCTGCGCGCGCGCCCGCTTCAGCAGGGAAAGCGGCGCGCGCACCGCGGCCGGCTTGGTGGGGGAGGGGTAGAAGGAGCCGAAGGCCACGTAGTCGGCGCCGGCGCGGCGGGCGGCGAAAGCGCGGCCGATGTCGTTGTAGCAGGAGGCCCCGATGATGGCCCCCGGGCCCAGGAGCTGCCGGGCCTCGGCGATGGAGGCGTCGTCGCCGCCCAAGTGCACCCCGTCGGCGCCGGCGTCCCGGGCCAGCCCCGGGTCGTCGTTGACGATGCACAGGGCCCCGTAGTCGTGGCACAGGGCCACCAGACTCCGCGCCTCCTCCAGCCGCCGGTCGCGGTCGGTGCCCTTGTCGCGGTACTGCACCAGGCGCAGCCCGCCCTCGAGGGCCTCGCGGGTGGCGGGGAGCAGGCGGTCGGCGGACAGGTGCTCGCGGTCGGCGATCAAGTAGGCGCCGCGGATGGGCGACAGGCGGTGGTCCATGACGGCGGCAGTGGCTTCCCCTGGCATGGCTCGGGTGCTCCCATGGGTTGAAGGTACGGACTTGTTCCATCTTGGGGCGCGGGGCGGGAAGCTCAACCCCCCGCCTGCCAGGGGGAGGTGAGGGTGGAGAGCGCTCTGTTCTGGCTGGCGGCCGGTGGCGCGGCAATCTGGATCGGGGTTCTGGTGCTGCCCGGGCGGCCCTGGAGCACCCGGGAGCGTCTGGATCCGGCACCCGGTACCGGCGCCGCCGACCTCCGGGACGTCACCGCGGTCATTCCTGCCCGCGACGAGGCCGCCTGCATCGGCCGCACCGTCCGTGCCCTGGCTCGGCAGGGAAGGGGCCTGCGGATCCTGGTGGTGGACGACGGCTCCACCGACGGCACCGCGGCGGAGGCCCGGGCCGCGGGCGGCGAGGGGGTGACGGTGCTTCACGGCGAGCCCCTGCCCGCCGGCTGGCAGGGCAAGGTGTGGGCCCTGGAGCAGGGGCTGCGGCGGGTGGCCACGCCCTACGTCCTGTTCCTCGACGGCGACATCGAGCTGGCCCCCGGCACCCTGGCGGCGCTGCGGGACAAGCTCCGGGCCGAGGGCCGCAGCCTGGTGTCGCTGATGGCGGCCCTGCGCATGGAGACGGCCTGGGAGCGCCTGCTCCTGCCCGCCTTCGTCTTCTTCTTCAAGCTGCTCTACCCCTTCGCCCGGATCAACCGGCCGGATCGCCGCGCGTCCGGCGCGGCGGGGGGCTGCGTGCTCCTGGAGGCGCAGGCCCTGGAGCGGGCCGGGGGGCCGGCGGCCATCCGCGACGCGGTCATCGACGACTGCGCCCTGGCGCGGCGGATCAAGCGGGCGGGCGGTTCGGTCTGGCTGGGGCTCACCCGCTCGGCGCGCAGCCTGCGGGCCTACCGCTCGCTGGGGGAGATCCACGGGATGGTGGCCCGCACCGCCTTCACCCAGCTGCGCTATTCGGCGGCCCTGCTCGCCGCGGCCACCGCCCTCATGGTCCTGGCCTTCTGGGGCCCCCTTCTCGGTCTGGCGGCGGGCGGCCTGTCCGGGCGTCTGGCCGGTGGGCTGGGGCTGGCTGCCATGGCCGCCGCCTACGCCCCCACCCTGCGCTTCTACGGCCTGAGCGCCCTGCGGGGGCTGGCGCTGCCCCTAGCGGGCACCCTGTTCCTGGCCATGACCTGGTCCTCGGCTTGGCGCTATTGGCGGGGAGTGCGGACGCGCTGGAAGGGGCGGACCTATGCCCGGGAGGGGCCGGCGTAGGAGCCCCCTGTAGGAGCCCACTTCAGTGGGCCATCCAAATTTGGGCTCTGGTGCCTGCTCAAGCAATCGCCCACTGAAGTGGGCTCCTACGGAGGGCTTTGGCCTTATCTAGCAAGGTGGTAGTAGCTTTGCGGGTGTCCCCTGGAGGCAGTTGGCCCGCAAGGCTTGCAAAAAGGAGCGCTCACAAATTCGCCCGCCTGCAACGGAGCGAAGTAACTCCAGGGGCCCGGAGGCTCCCCGACTCAGTCCTCCTGCTCCCAGCTGTGCCAGTGGAACAGCCGGTTGGGCACCGCCTGGCCGTGGCCGGGGGTGTAGGCGGCGCGCAGGGCGCGGAAGGTGAAGTCGATGCCGGTGCGCACGGACTCCACCACCTCGCGGCCGTCGGCCAGGGCGCAGGCGATGGCCGTGGACAGGGTGCAGCCGGAGCCGTGGTAGCCGCGGTCGGGCAGGCGGTGGTGGGAGAAGCTGGCCTCCTCCTGGCCGAAGGAGAACAGCCGGTCGGTGACCACTTCCTCCTCGGGGTGGCGATGGCCGCCCTTCAGGAGGACGAAGTGGGCGCCCTCCCGCAGCAGCTCGTCGGCGACGGCCTCGGGCACGGTCTCGCCGCCGGTGAGCGCGTGGGCCTCGTGCTCGTTGGGCGTCAGGACCGTGGCGCGCGGGAACAGGGTGCCCTGCAGGACCCCGGCCAGGTCCTCCTGGGCCAGATCCCCGCCGCCCTGGGCCACCAGCACCGGGTCCACCACGGCGGGGATCTCCGGGTGCTCCGCCAGCAGATCGGCCACCGCGCGGGCGTTGTCGGCGCTGCCGAGCATGCCCACTTTTACGGCGGCCACCGGGATGTCGGCGAGCACCGTGGCCACCTGCTGGCGCAGCTCGTCGTCCGGGGTGACCCGGAACCCGTGCACGTTGCGGGTGTCCTGTACGGTCAGGGCGGTGACGGCGGCCGCGCCGTGGCAGCCGAAGGCGGCGATGGTGGCCAGGTCCGCCTGGATGCCGGCGCCGCCGCTGGGGTCGGAGCCGGCGATGGTCAGCACGGTGGGCGGGGCCACCGTGTCCAGCACCTCCGCCGCCTCGGTGGCGGGATAGACGACCGGTTTGCCTTCTTCGGCCATGGGAGATCCCTTCGGCTGATTCGGAAGATGGGCCGCCGGCTTCGACGGGGCCCCTATCCCCCGGGCTTGAGCTCCACCAGCAGCACGATGACCACCAGCAACAGCGTGGGGAATTCGTTGAGGGCCCGGTAGAACCGGTCGCCCCGGGTGTTGGCGTCGGCGGCGAACACCTTGCGCAGGTGGCCAAGATAGAAGTGGTAGGCCAGCAGCACCACCACCAGGGCCACCTTGGCGTGCAGCCACCAGCCGGCCCCCCACCAATAACCGAACCACAGCCACAGTCCCAAGGCCACCGTCACCACCATGGCCGGGGTCATGATGCCGCGGTACAGGCGCCGCTCCATGGTCTTGAACAGGGCGGCGGTCTCGGGGTGGGGGTCGGCGGCGTGGTATACGTAGAGCCGGGGGAGGTAGAACAGCCCGGCGAACCACGCCACCATCGCCATGATGTGAAACGCCTTGATCCAGAGCATAGCCGCCTTCCGGGGATGTGCCGCAGTTTCCAAGGTGCGCCCGGAACGATAGCATACGAAGCGGACGGCGGCCCGGCACGGGCGCCCAGCCGAGGAGGCACAGCCATGACCACTCCGGACAGCCGGCGGCGCATCCTCCTGACCCAGGAGGCGGCGCGCCTCATGGTGGAAGAGGGCATCAAGGACTTCGGCGTGGCCAAGCGCAAGGCCTCCCGGCACCTCGGCGGCGGGCCGCGCAACACCAAGGACCTGCCCACCAACCGTGAGATCCAGGACGAGGTGGAGCTGCGCCTGCGCATGTACCGGGACACCCCCGACAGCCGGGCCCACCTCCGCAACCTGCGCGAGGCCGCCCTCGACGCCATGCGCTTCCTCGCGGAGTTCCGCCCGCGCCTGGTGGGCTCGGTGCTCGACGGCACGGCCACCGAGCACTCCGACGTGAACCTGCACCTGTTCGCCGAGACCCCCGAGGACGTGGAGATCTTCCTCCACGATTCCGGGATCCCCTTCGAGCGGGCGGTCCACCGGCGCCAGGTGGGCAAGGAAGCGGACGAATTCCCGGCCATCGCCCTGGTGGTGGACGGCGTGCGGGTGACGGCCACCATCTTCCCGCCCGAGGGCATCCGCCAGGCCCCCCGCTCCTCGGTCACGGGCAAGCCCGTGGAGCGGGCCAAGATCCCCCAGGTGGAGGCGCTGATCGCCGAGGAGGGGGAGCCCCTGCCCACGGGGACCGGCACGGACGACTGAGGGCGGCGGGGCCGGAATGCCGGGTCCCGGCGGCCGTTCCGTCGCCCGCTGAAGCGGGCTCCTACCGCCGGCTATCGGCACTCGTAGGAGCCCGCTTCAGCGGGCGATTCAACCGGCCCGGGCTCCCGAACAGCCAAACAGCACTCGGAGAAAAAGGGGCCCCGAACCCATGACGTCCAACCCCACCCATGGCACCGAACGGAGCGATTGGCCCGAGCGGTCCCTGGACCACGTCTGGTACCCCTACGCCCAGATGCGGGACATGGCCCCGCCCGTGCCGGTGGCGGGGGTGGAGGGCACCCGCATCCGCCTCGCCGACGGCCGGGAGCTGGTGGACGGCACCTCCTCCTGGTGGTCCGCCTGCCACGGCTACCGCCACCCCCACATCATGGAGGCGGTGCACCGCCAGCTCGACGTGCTGCCCCACGTGATGCTCGGCGGCATGACCCACGAGCCGGTGGTGCGCCTGGCCGAGCGCCTCGCCGCCAAGGCCCCCGGGGAGCTGGCCCACACCATGTTCACCGAATCGGGCTCCGTTTCGGTGGAGGTGGCCCTGAAGATGGCCCGCCAGTACTGGGACAACCGGGGCGAGACCCGGCGCGACACCTTCCTCGCCTTCGACAACGGCTACCACGGCGACACCGCCGGCTGCATGGGGGTGTCGGACACCTACCGCGACCTGCGTCCCCGCTTCACCGGCCTCGCCCACGAGCACATCACCGTGCCCCTGCCCGCCGAGGAGGGACCCTGCGAGCTGGAGCGGGTGCTGGCGGAGCACGGCGACCGCATCGCCGGGGTGGTCATCGAGCCGCTCATCCAGGGGGCCGGCGGCATGCTGGTGCACTCCCCGAAGGTGCTGCGCCGCGCCGCGGACCTGGCCCAGGGCGCGGGCACCCTGTTCATCGCCGACGAGATCGCCACCGGCTTCGGCCGCACGGGCAGCCTGTTCGCCTGCGAGCAGGCCGGGGTGGCGCCCGACATCATGTGCCTGTCCAAGGCCCTCACCGCCGGCACCATGCCCATGGCCGCCACCATGGCCACGGAGCAGGTGTTCGACGGCTTCCACGGCGACGACGAGTCCACCGCGTTGATGCACGGCCCCACCTTCACCGGCAATCCGCTCGCCGCGGCCGCCGCCAACGCCTCCCTCGATCTCTTCGAGACGGAGCCGCGCATGGCCCAGGCGGCCGCGCTGGAGGCCCAGCTCGCCGAGGAGCTGGGCCTCCTCGGTGAACTCCCGGGCGTGGTGGATGTCCGCATTAAGGGAGCCATGGGCGCCGTCCAGGTGGCCACGGACCGCCACAAGGACTGGATGCGCCACCGCTTCGTGGAGCACGGCGTGTGGATCCGCCCCCTGGGCGACGTCGTCTATGTCACTCCCCCGCTGACCCTCGCCGCCGGGGACCTCTCCCGCCTGACCGATGCCATGGGCCGGGTGGTCCGGGAGGCCTTCGCCTGAGGCAGCGCGGTGCCGCGCTTTCCGGGATGCGTGCTTGCAATGGTGCCCCCCGGTGCGCGATGTTTGTGAGAAAAACCGGGTGCGGTTATCTGATCCAGGGAGGAGGCGAGCTCAGCCATGGCCATGGCCCAGCCCCAGCAATCGCCGAATATCATGAGTATGGCCATCCGTGACCCCCACCGAGGCCTGTACCAGGTGGCCTTCAACGACGGGGTTTCCGGGGTCCGGGTGGAGATCCCATTCGAGGAAGCGGCCAGCGTGCGCGAGGCGCGCATCAAGGCCGAGCACACCCTCCAGTACCAGGAGTGGCTGCGGCACAAGCGCCTGCGTGAGCACCGCATCCGGCAGCTGGTGGGGGACTACAACGGGCTGGTCTACAGCCGGCCCGCCCCCGGCAGCGACGACCTCACCGACGTGGATCCGGACGGCATCGCCGACCACCTGATCGACCGCTTCGCCGAGGGCGAGCGCCGCAGCGTCTCCTACGGCGTGGGCGCCATGCTGCGCCACACCCTGGTGCTGCAGGAGGCCGCCCATCGGCTCCAGGGCGAGGGGGAGTGGTCCCTGTCCTACGCCTACCGCATGCTCGAGGACCTGCGCCTGATCCGGCAGCTGGGCGAGTCCCTCGCCGTGCGCGAGGTGGAGAAGGACGCCCGGCTGGAGGACGCCGTGCGCTACTGGAACGCCATCAAGGACGGCCACCTTTCCCCGGCCATCCGCGACCAGCTGCGCCGCCGCGCCAAGTCCTGGCTGCGCCGCTACATGAGCCAGCCCGACTGAGGGGTGGCATCGGCGAAGGGATGAACGCGAAGACCGGGAAGCGATTCCCGGTCTTTGTTTTGTGGAGGTGCCGACCGGGGAAAGTGTAGGAGCGCACTTTAGTGCGCGAACAGAATCGGGCTCCGTACCATCGCCCGCTAAAGCGGGCTCCTACCCCTTGGGCCAGGTTCCTCCCCGCTCATTCCTCCCGGCCGATGCCGAAGGCCTCCACCAGGTCGGGCAGGTCCGGCTCCGCCTCGCCCTCGGCGGCGCGCGGCACCACCGCCACGGGCACGTCGGGGTGGAAGAAGCTGAGGGTGCGGCGGGTCTCCTCGGCGGGGACGGGCTCCTCGGCGCTGCGGTTGAGCACCAGGCCGGCCAGGGGGACCCCGGCGTCCTTCAGGCACCGCAGGGCGGTGAGGGTGTGGCTGAGGGTGCCCAGGTAGGTGCCCGCCACCAGCACGGCGGGCCATTGCAGGTTGCGCATCCAGTCCAGGAAGGTGGTGCTGTCGGTGAGCGGCACCATGACCCCGCCCACGCCCTCCGCCAGCACGCAGCCGTCGGTCTCCCCCTCCAGGCTCTCGCAGTAGCCCGTCAGCATCTGCAGGGACAGGATGCGCCCCGCCCGGTCCGCCGCCATGTGGGGCGCCATGGGCTCGGCGAAGCGCTCCAGGCACAGGCGCTGGTGGGCCGTCCAATCGTCGGGGTCGTAGCCGCAGGCCGTCAGCAGCTCCCGGCCGTCGGGGCTCCACAGGCGGCCCTGGTCGTCGGCCTCGCAGCCGCTGCTCACGGGCTTGGTGGCCTCCACCGCCTCGCCGCGTGCGCGCAGCTGGCGGGCGATGGCGGCGGTAACGTAGGTCTTGCCGATCTCGGTGCCGGTTCCGGTCACCACCAGGGTGCGCGTCATGCGTCCTCCTCGCCGTTGGCCCGGCGCATCAGCTCCTCCGCCTCGGCCGGGGTCAGGCGCCGCCCGGGCAGGGGCACCAGCCCCGGCACCCGCCGCCGATAGGCGCGGTAGGCGTCGCCGTAGGTCTCCATGAGCTTCCGCTCCTCCAGCCGGGAGCCGATCACCAGGTAGACGGTGATGGCCAGCGCCGTCAGGAACAGGGCCAGATCCAGGTTGCGGGTCCAGAGGATCACCAGGCCGAAGAAGTACCACGGATGGCGCACGTGGCGGTGGAAGCCCGACAGGTGCATGGGCTCCCAGGGCTCCACGCCGCCGTTGGTGATCTCCGGGTTGCGCCACTGGCGCAGGCCCAGGAAGTGGTCCATGTCGTAGGCCCGCAGGCTGGCCACGAACCCGGCCAGCGCCAGCAGCGCCGCCCCCTGGGCCAGCCACCAGGCCGGTCCCGACCACTGCAGCACCATGGGCCCGTCCAGGCTGAAGGTCAGCCACAGCGGCGGCACCAGCAGGAGCACCGCCAGCACATTGTAGGCCAGCCGGTAAACGCGGACCGCCCCGGGCCCCTGGCTCGCCGCCCACGCCTTGGGGCGGCGGGCGGCGAGCAGCGAGTGCACGGCGAAATAGCCCGCCCACAGGGCCACCAGCCCCAGGTAGGGGCCCGCCGCCCCTAGGAAGCCTTCCATCCCACCAGGTACCCCACGTTCCAGGTGACCGGCACCGGGCCCTCGGGGCGGCCGGTGGCCTCTCGGTAGGCGCGGCACAGGGCGCCCAGGTGGCGCCGCCCCCGCAGGCCCCGCGCCCGGCCGGGGTCCTTGGCCACGGCGCCCAGGCCCTTGAGGCAGCGCAGCACCTCCATGGGATCGGCGGCGCGGTCCACCTCGGGGGCGGGCCGGCACTCGCCGTGGGCCAGTCCCGCGGCGGTGACCGCCGCCGCGGCCTCGGGGGCCTCCAGGAAGGGCCCCACCCGGCCGGCGCCCGTCCCCCGCAGGGCGGCGTCCAGCTCCTCCAAAGTGCCGGCGAGCAGGGTGCTGGCCACCAGGAGACCGCCGGGACGCAGGACCCGCGCCACGCCGCGCAGGGTGGCCTCGAGGTCATTGGACCACTGGAGGGTCAGGGAGGATACCACCGCGTCGAAGGAGCCGGCGGCGAAGGGCAGCCGATCGGCGTCGCCGGTGACCGCCGGGTGTCCCGCCACCCGGCCCCGGCGGGTCATGGGGTGGGCCAGGTCCAGGGCGACCAGGGTACCGGGTGCCCCCGCGTCCCGCGCCAGGTCGCCGCCCACGTAGCCCGTCCCGCAGCCCAGGTCCAGGACCCGCTCCGCGCCCCCCGGAGCCAAGCGGCGGTAAAGGGCGGCCACCTCCGCGGCCACCCGGCGCTGGAGGTCCGCGTGGCGGTCGTAGGTGGCCGCCGCCCGGCCGAAGTCCCGGCGAACGGCGCGCTTGTCGAAGGGCGCCTCAGCGAGCGAGGTCTCGGGCGAATCCGGCAATCTGCTGCCCCGTTTCCTCGGGATGGGTGATCTGGGGGGCGTGGCCCGCCCCCCGGACGACGTGCGCGCGCACTTCGGGCCCGCAGCCCAGGAAGAACTCCACCGCGGCGGGGTCCACCACGGCGTCCCCGGAGCCGTGAAGCGCCAGCACGGGCAGGTCCAGGCGCGGCGGCTCCGCCGTGAGGTCCGCTTCCCCCAGCACCTCCAGCCACCCCGCCAGGACCGCAGGCGGGGTGCCTGTGGCCAGGAGCCGGTCGCGGGTGGCGGCCGGGGCCCACGCCGAGCGGGGGGCGCGGTCGCCCTGGAACTGCAGGGCGTAGAAGCGCCGCAGGGTGCCGGCGGGGTCCCGGTCCAGACCGTCGCGGAAGCGGTGGAAGACGGCGGGATCCAGCCCGGCGGGGTAAGTGGCGCGGGCCAGGAAGGAGGGCGGCGTGGCCAACAGCACGAGCCCGCGCGGCCGCACGGCGCCGGAGCGCACCGCCTCCAGCGCCACCAGGCCCCCCAGCGACCAGCCCAGGAGCAGGCCCCAGTCCCCGGCCAGGGCGTCCGCGGCGCCCTGCAGGTCCGGGCCGCCGGGCACCGCCTCCCCGTCGGCGCCGGCGTGGCCGGGCAGGGCGGTGCCGGTGAGCTCCACCCCCTCCGGCTGCAAACGCTCCCAGCAGGCCGGGGTGTGCCCCCAGCCGGCCACCGCCAGGGCGGGCAGGGCGGCGCTCACGGGGTCTCCGCGGCAGCCCGCCGCACCCAGGGCGCCAGGGCCCCGGCCAGGGCGTCCACGTCCGCCTCGCGGTGGGGGGCGCGCAGGGTGACGCGCAGGCGGGCCGTGCCCTCCGGCACGGTGGGCGGGCGGATGGCCTGCACCAGGTAGCCGGCGGCGGCGAGCGCCTCCTGGGCCGCCAGGGCGGCGCGGTCCTCGCCGAGGATGACCGGGACGATGGGGCTCTCCGGCGTGGGCAGGCCCAGGGCGTCGGCGAGGCGCCGGGCCAGGGTCAGGGGCCGGCGGCACAGGTCCGGGTCGGTGCGGATGCGGCGCAGGGCGGCGGTGTCGGCCGCCACCGTCGCCGGCGGCAGGGCGGTGGTGTAGATGAAGCTGCGCGCCCGGGTGCGGATCAGGTCGGCCACCTCCCGGGCGGCGCACAGGTAGCCGCCATAGCCGCCCACGGCCTTGGACAGGGTGCCCATCTGCAGGGGCACGGCGTCGGCGTCGAGGCCGGCGGCGGCGGTGCTGCCGGCGCCGCCGCCGAGCACGCCCACGCCGTGGGCGTCGTCGGTCAGGAGCCAGCAGTCGTGCTCCGCCGCCAGATCGGCCAGCTCGGCCAGGGGCGCCAGGTCGCCGTCCATGGAGAACACCCCGTCGGTCACCAGCAGGCAGTGGCGGTACCGGCCCCGGTAGCGCTCCAGGCGGGCCCGCAGGGCGGCGACGTCGGCGTGGGGGTAGCGCACCACCCGCGCCCCGGACAGGCGGGCGCCGTCCACCAGGCAGGCGTGGTTGAGCTTGTCGGCGAGGATCAGGTCGTGGCGGTCCACCAGGGCCGGGAGGATGCCCAGGTTGGCCAGGTAGCCGCTGCCGAAGACCACGGCGTCCCCGGTGCCCTTCAGGGCCGCCAGCTCCGCCTCCAGCTCGGCGTAGGGCGGGTGGTCGCCGGTGATCAGCCGGCTGGCGGCGCCGCCGCTGCCGTGCTCCGCCAGGGCCCGCTGGGCCGCGCGGGCCACCTCCGGGTCGCGGGCCAGGCCCAGGTAGTCGTTGGAGGAGAAGTCCAGCAGCTCCCGGCCCTGGCGCGCCACCACGCGCCCGTCGCCGGTGGCGGTGGCCACGGGCCGGCGCCGGCGGCCGGCGGCCTCCAGCTCGTCGAGGGTCCGGCGGGCGTGGTGACGTAGGGAGGCGGCCATGGTCTCAGCGGTTCCGCAGCGGTTTGCCCTTGTCCAGGCGCTTCAGGAACACCTCCATCTCCTTCTTGGCCTGGAGGTCGCCCCGCTCCTCCGCGTGGGCGATGCCCCGCTCCAGGGTGGCGCGGCAGGCTTCCGCGGCGCCCAGGGTGTCCTCGGCCTCGGCCAGGGCCTTGTAGGCGGCGGAGTAGGCGGGGTCCTGCTCCAGGCACTGCCGGAGGTGCTCCGCCGCCCGCTCCGGGTCCTCGTTGTGGAGGTACTCCAGACCGATGGAATAGCGCAGCAGGGGGCCGTCCTGGCCCTGCTCCAGCATCCCCAGGAAGGCGTTCAGCTTGTTGGTGGCGTCCATGCCGATTTCCCCGTGCGCGTCAGCCTATCTATTGTGCCGCACCCCGCGGCGTTGGGCCATGGCGGCGCCCAGGGCGCGGTGGTCCTCCGCGTCCAGAAGGCGGTCCGCCGCCGGGAGGAGGTGGGCGTTCTCCCGGCGCACATGGTCCAGCTGGCCGTCCCGGAAGCGCCGCGCCGCCGCCGTGTAGCGCTCCCTGTCCACGCTGCGACCGTTGCGCAGGGCCTCCAGCAGGGGCCGCAGCTCCCGCCAGCCCTCGTCCAGCGCCTCGTGCTCGGCGGTCAGCGCCCTCAGCAGGGCGGTGAGCTCCGGCGCCTCCGCGGGGCCGAGCCGCGGCCGGAGACGGGGAAGCAGGTCCTCCTCCTCGTCGGCGTGGTGGAGGGGCGCGGCCTGGTCGAAGTAGCGCAGCACTTGGCCGGCGCTCTCCCGTACCGGCCGGGCCGGGGGCTGCCCCTCCTCCAGGTGCTCGGCGATGCGCGCAGCCAGCCCGGCGAAGCGCTCCACACGGCCGTGGCAGGCGCGCAGCAGCGCCAGGGGATGATCGAAATCCGGCGCGGAGCCGTCGTCCAGGGACATGGCGGGCCTCCGGAAAATGGGGGTGACCGTTTGGATCGAGGTGTCGGAACAGGGTTCCCGGCCCCGCCAACACTAATCAAAAAAGTAGTAATGTAATAATTTAAAAATTGTCGTTTTCTCTAAGGTAAACAGATCCGCATATTGAGCTATTGCATGGGACTGTAAGGTTGTTGTTTGCTAAAAAAAGGTAATCAGGGTAACTTTACAACAAGTACAGAGTTGAATTCTGTTCATATCGATCCGCTTTTGTCCGGACTGTCCCGGCAAGCCGAAAGCGGAGGGTCTGGCAGGGCATAACACAGGAGCGGTCATGAGGCATGCAAGCGTCTGGCTGGGACTGGGGGCGGCTCTCGTGGCGGTAGGACCGGCTATGGCCCAGTCGCAGGGGGATCCCGTGGCGGGTGAGGACAAGGCCTACCAGTGCATGGGCTGCCATGGGGAGGCGGAGTATACCAACGCCTATCCCACCTACAACGTGCCCAAGGTAGGAGGGCAGCAGGCCCAGTACATCGTTTCGGCCCTGGAGGCCTACCAGAACGGGGACCGGGAGCACCCGACCATGCAGTCCCAGGCCCGGTCCCTTTCCGAGGAGGACATCCAGGACATCGCCGCCTTCTTCGCCCAGGGGGGCTCCTAGCGGGCTACTGGGGGCGACGG
Organism: Thiohalorhabdus sp.; assembly: GCF_046545655.1. Classification (NCBI taxonomy): domain Bacteria; kingdom Pseudomonadati; phylum Pseudomonadota; class Gammaproteobacteria; order Thiohalorhabdales; family Thiohalorhabdaceae; genus Thiohalorhabdus; species Thiohalorhabdus sp. Next base: position 25,632 of record NZ_JBKGZG010000029.1, read on the forward strand.
ACTGCTTGATACCAATTCCGCGCGCGTGGAGGGGACCATGAAGCGTATCGGCATTGTACTGATGGGCCTGATGCTCGGCGGCGGGGCCGCAAGCGCCCTGGCCGAGGAGGGCCACTCGTCCGGGCCGGAGGATTCCGGGCTGACGGCCAAGGAGATCGTCCAGGAGGGCATCCCGGACAAGGGGGTGGCGGCCTGCCAGTCCTGCCACGGGGAGACCGGCGAAAGTTCCGTGCCAACGTACCCCGATCTGGCGGGGCAGTACGAATCCTACCTGAGCCACAGCCTGCGCGGCTACCGGGATGGGGAACGGGACGAGGAGACCATGAAGGAGCAGGCCAAGAACCTCACCGACCGCGAGATCGACGCCCTGGCCGGCTATTTCTCCTCCCAGCAGAACTCCCTCGCCATTCCCGGCTCCGAATAGCAGGGTCGCCCCGCGGGGTGGTGGGGCCCTGAGTGCCAGGGTTGGTAGGCGGCGATGGCGAGATTGACGGCCCGGGACCGTTTTCCGGGCCGTAGGGCCGTTGGGCTCCTCCTTCCGGTTGCCCTTCTCCTGCTCGCGGGCTGCGGCGGAGAGGAAGGAGAAGGCGGGGCGGTCCGGCTGGAGGCCTGGCACCATGCCGGGCGGGAGGCCGAGCGGACCACCATCCGGGAGCAGGTGGCGCGGTTCAACGCCCGGCACGAAGGCGAGATCCACATCGAGCTCACCCTCATCCCCGAGGGCTCCTACAACGCGCAGGTCCAGGCCGCCGCCCTGGCCGGGGATCTGCCGGACCTGCTGGAATTCGACGGCCCCAACCTCTACCAGTATGTGTGGCAGGGCAGCCTGCGGCCGGTGGGGCCCCTGCTGCCGGAGGCGGCCAAGGCCGACCTGCTGCCCTCCATCCGCGAGCAGGGCGCCTTCCGCGGCCGCCTGTATTCGGTGGGGGCCTACGATTCGGGCCTGGCCCTCTACGCCCGGCGCGGCCGCCTGGAAAGCATCGGCGCCCGCGTCCCGGAGGGCCCCGGCGAGGCCTGGAGCCTTGAGGAATTTCAAGGGGTCCTGGGCCGGCTTGCGGCGACCGACCCGGACGGCGCCGTGCTCGACCTGCACCTGAACTACGAGGGGGAATGGTTCCCCTACGCCTTAGCGCCGGTCCTGTGGTCCGCCGGTGGTGGCTTGGGGACCAGGCCCGATCCCGACCGGGCCCGCGGCGTGCTGGACAGCCCGGCATCGGTGGCGGCCATGGAGCGGCTCCAGGGCTGGATCGAGGCGGGCTACGTGGACCCCAACCTGGACGACGCCGCCTTCACCGAGGGCCGGGTGCCTTTGTCCTGGGGCGGCCACTGGAACTATCCGCGCTACAAAGAGGCGGCGGGGGAGGACCTGGTGGTGCTGCCCCTGCCCGACTTCGGCCGGGGCATGCGCACCGCACAGGGCTCGTGGAATTGGGGCATCACCCGCGACTGCCCGGACCCGGAGGCGGCCGGGCAGTTCCTGGCCTTCCTCCTGGAAACCGACGAGGTGCTGGCCATGACCCGCGCCAACGGCGCCGTGCCCGGCACCCGTTCTGCCCTGGAGCGATCCCGGCTCTATGGGCCGGACGGTCCCCTGCGCCTGCTCGCCGAGCAGCTGCAGGAGGGCTACGCGGTACCCCGCCCCAAGACTCCCGCCTACCCCGTGATCTCCACCATCTTCCAGAACGCCTTCGACGACATCCGCCACGGCATGGATGTCCGGACGGTGCTCGACCGGGCGGCGGCGGAGATCGACGCCGACCTCCGCGCCAACGAGGGCTATCGGTTCCCGGAGGAATAAGGCGGGGGCGTTACGCCCGGGCGGGCTTCACCGCCTCGATGGTGGCGGCAACCACATAGTCATCGACCCCGCGGCCGGGCGCCCAATCCCGGATGAATTCCCTGGATTCATCCTTGGGCTGAATGGCGACACCCGCGAATCCGGCGTCCCGGATCATTTCCTCCAGGTCCTCGATCAGCGAGGCATTGCCCATGCAGCCGGCGATCAGGCCCGGGTCTTCCCGGAGCTCCGGAGGCAGGGGGGTGCTGGCCACCACGTCGGAGATGGCCAGGCGCCCACCGGGCTTGAGGATCCGGTAGGCCTCGCGGAAGACGCGGGGCTTGTCGGAGGAAAGGTTGATGACGCAGTTGGATAGGATCACATCGGCGGTGTTGTCGGCCACCGGGAGGTACTCGATCTCGCCGAGGCGGAACGTCACGTTGGAATAGCCGCCCTTTTCCGCATTGGCCCGCGCCTTGGAAAGCATCTCGGGGGTCATGTCCACGCCGATCACCTGGCCGGACTCGCCGACTTCGTGGGCGGCCAGGAAGCAGTCGAACCCGCCCCCGGCGCCGAGATCGACCACCACTTCCCTGGGCTTCAGGGCCGCAATGGCTTTGGGGTTCCCGCAGCCCAGCCCCATGTCCGCCCCGGACGGCACCTGCTCCAGGTCCGAATCGCTGTAGCCCAGGCGCGTGGAAATCAAGGTGTTGATGGCATCGTCGTCGGATACCCCGCAGCAACCGGCCTCCGTGCCGGAGGAAACCCCCTCTTCATTGGCGCGGGCCACCTGCGCATAAGCGTCACGGACCAGGTCCTGGTGGGTGCTGTTTGCGTCCGGTTCGGCTTGGGGGGCCGGGCCACAGCATCCGGACTGCTTCTGGTTACTCATCTTCTTCCTCCGCTTCGGTCTGAAGTAGCGACGGATCGGCAAAGAATGCGGCCAGATCCGCAAGGATTGTGGGGTCCACCCAGCATTCGGTGCGCTTCCCCTTCCGGGCCATCCGCACCAGGCCCACCCGGTTCAGCTCCTTGAGGTGGTGGGAGAGGGTGGAGGGGGCAATGCCCAGCCCCTCCCCCAGATCCCCCACGCAGGCGCGGTAGGCCTCCGGGGTGGCGCAGGCCGTTCCCGGGGCGCAGCAGGAGGCCAGCCGCTGGAAAACGGCAAGCCGGTGGGGGTTGCCCAGGGCCTTGAACGCGGCGGCGAGCTGTTCGGGGCTGTATTCTTTATTCGACATATTTCGAACATTAGAACATTTCCGCCCCGGGCTCAAGCCGCCCCGGGTAGCGCCCGGTGCTTGCCTCGGCCAGGCGCGGAGCCCTCGGCGCGCCCGGCGCCTCTGCGCTATGTTTCCCGTATGGGCATACCCGACGCCTGGAAAGCATGGCTCGACCGCGAAGGCCCCGCCGCCTGGCTGCTGGCGGCGCCGGCCCTGTTCGGCCTGCTGGCCTTCGTGGCGCTGCCCTTCCTCCTGGCCCTGGCGCTGTCCTTCACCAGCCTGCGCATGGGCTCGCCCCTGCCCGTGGAATGGGAGGGCCTGGAACAGTACGCCCGCATTCTCTCCGATCCCGGCTTCCTCCACGCCCTGCGCAACAACGGGGTGTTCGCCGCCGTGGTGGTGCCGCTGCAGACCGGCTTGGCCCTGGGCCTGGCCCTGCTGCTCGACCGGCCCCTGCGCGGCATGGTGGTGTTCCGGACGCTGTTCTTCCTGCCCGTGGTGTTCCCCATGTCCCTGGTGGCGGTGGTGTGGATCCTCATCTACGCCCCCGGCCCGGACGGCCTCATGAACGCCGCGCTGGCCACGGTTACCTTCGGCGCCTGGCAGCCCGTGGACTTCCTCCACGATCCCCGCTGGGCGCTGCCGGCGCTCATGCTCCTGTCCATCTGGCAGGGGGTGGGCTTCCAGATGGTCATCCTGCTGGCCGCCCTGCAGGGGGTGCCGCAGACCCTGCACGAGGCCGCCCGGCTGGACGGCGCGGGGCCGGTGCGCCGCTTCTGGCACGTGAGCCTGCCGCAGCTGCGCAACCCGCTGATCTTCGTCGCCCTGGTCACCGCCATCCTCGCCTTCCGGCTGTTCGACCAGGTGCAGATCATGACCCGGGGCGGGCCGTTGGACGCCACCACCACGGTCATGTACGAGGCGGTCACCGCCGTGTTCGAGCGCCAGCAGGTGGCGCAGGGCGCCGCAATGACCGTGGTGTTCTTCCTGCTGGTGCTCGGGGTGACCCTGGTGCAGCGGACCCTGGTGCGCGAGGAGCGGGAGATCGAATGAGGGGGGTACGGAGGTGGCTGCAGGCCCTGCTGGTCTACGCGGTTCTGGCGTTCCTGGCGGCGGTGTACGTGGCGCCCATCGCCTTCATGGTGGTGGGCAGCTTAAAGCCGGACGCCCGGGTGCTGGCGGACATGGGCAGCGCGGCGGCCTTCTACCCGGCGCAGGCCTCCCTGGAGAACTATTCGGATGTCGTCGAGCGGGTGAGCTTCGGCCGCTTCCTGTTTAACTCGGTGCTCATCACCGGGTCCATCATGCTCGGCGGCCTGCTGGTGAACGGCTTCCTCGGCTACGCCCTGGCGCGGCTGCGCTGGCGGGGGAGGGGCTGGGTGCTCGCCGGGGTGCTGGCGCTGCTCATCCTGCCCCTGGAGGCCATCGCCGTGCCGCTGTTCTACCAGGTGACCGTCCTCGGCTGGCGGGACACCTACGTGGTGCAGATCCTGCCCTTCGTCGCCAACGCCTTCTTTATCTACCTGTTCTATGTCTTCTTCCTGGGGCTGCCCAAGGAGCTGGAAGAGGCGGCGCGCATGGACGGCGCCAGCGTACTCGGCACCTACTTCCGCATCATCCTTCCCAACGCCAAGCCGGCCTTCGCCACGGTCGCCATCCTCACCTTCCTGTTCCAGTGGGGCCAATACCTCTGGCCGCTGCTGGTCACCAGCGGCGAGCGTGTACGCCCCCTGCCCGTGGCCATCGCCGCCTTCCGCACCCTGCCGCCCCTGCAAT
>NZ_JBKGZG010000030.1:0-29480 GCF_046545655.1 Thiohalorhabdus sp.
GAACCGACGACCAAGGGATTATGAGTCCCCTGCTCTGACCAACTGAGCTACGAGCCCCGGGACAAAGACAAAATTTACCCCAGGTCCGGGGCGCCCCGCAAAAGGGGAGCCGGCGTCCTGGGGTAAAAGGGAGCTGCGGCGGTCAGGCGCTGCTTCCCTCGCTGTCCACCTCCATGAAGCTGGACAGCCGCTTGGAGCGGGAGGGATGGCGCAGCTTGCGCAGGGCCTTGGCCTCGATCTGCCGGATGCGCTCGCGGGTGACGTCGAACTGCTTGCCCACCTCCTCGAGGGTGTGGTCGGTCTGCATGCCGATGCCGAAGCGCATGCGCAGGACCTTCTCCTCGCGCGGGGTCAGCTCCTTGAGCACCTCGTCGGTGCACTCGGCGAGGCTGGCGGAGATGGCCGCGTCCACCGGGGCCTGAGTGTTCTTGTCCTCGATGAAGTCGCCCAGCGCGCTGTCCTCGTCGTCGCCGATGGGCGTCTCCATGGACAGGGGCTCCTTGGCGATCTTGAGGATCTTGCGCACCTTCTCCTCGGGCATCTCCATCTCTTCGGCGAGCTCCTCGGGGGTCGGCTCGCGGCCCATCCGCTGCAGCATCTGGCGGCTGGTGCGATTGAGCTTGTTGATGGTCTCGATCATGTGCACCGGGATGCGGATGGTGCGCGCCTGGTCGGCGATGGCCCGGGTGATGGCCTGCCGGATCCACCAAGTGGCGTAGGTGGAGAACTTGTAGCCCCGGCGGTATTCGAACTTGTCCACCGCCTTCATCAGGCCGATGTTGCCCTCCTGGATGAGGTCCAGGAACTGCAGGCCGCGGTTGGTGTACTTCTTGGCGATGGAGATCACCAGCCGCAGGTTGGCCTCGGCCATCTCGGTCTTGGCCCGGCGGGCCTTGGCCTCGCCGGTGGTGATCTGGCGGTGGAGTTCCTTCACCTCGCGCACGGGCAGGCCGGCCTGCTGCTCGATGTCCGCCAAGCCCTCCTGGTGCTCCCGGACGCGGTCCCGCACGGCCTTGAGGCCGTTGGCCTGGGGATGGTCCTTCTCCAGCAGCTGGTCCACCCACTCCGGATGGCCTTCCCAGCCCTGGAAGTTGCGCAGGAACTCCTTGCGCGCCATGCCGGCTTCCTTGCAGCACAGCTCCATGATGGAGCGTTCGGACCGGCGCAGCTCGCTCACCTGCTGCTGGGCGCGCTCGGTGAGGTCGTCGATCAGGCGGGGGTTGAGCTTCACGCGTTGGAACTCGGTGGCCAGGGCGTCCCGCTTCTCGTGGTAGGCCTCGGCGCCCACGCCCTGCTCGGCGCGCACCTCCATGGCCTCCCGGTAGAGCTCCCGGCAGCGGGTGAGCCACTCGCTGGCCTGGGCCTCCAGCTCCTCCTTGGAGAGCTCCTTGGGCCCTTCCTTCTCGCTGGTCGCGGAGTCGCCCTCTTCCTCCTCGAGCTGCTCCACGGCGGCGTCGAGAGCGGCGTCCTCCTGCTCAAGGTCGCCCTCCTTTGCCTCGCCCTGCTCGGCGTCCTCGGCGTCCACCGCCAGGAGGATCTCGTCGAGGCGCGCTTCGCCCTCGGCCCAGCGATCACCGAGGGTCAGGACCTCCTCGAAGGTGGAGGGCAGGCTGCACAGGGCGCGGATCACCTGGTTCCGCCCCTCCTCGATGCGCTTGGCGATCTCGATCTCGCCCTCGCGGGTGAGCAACGGCACGCTGCCCATCTCACGCATGTACATCCGCACCGGGTCAGAGGTCTGCCCCAGATCGGCCTCGACGTTGGCCACCGCCTCCTCGGCGTCCTCGTCTGTGGCAGCCGTCCCGCCGATGAGCATCTCGTCCTCGGGGGCCTCATCGAGAACCTCGATCCCCATGTCCCCGATCATGCTGATGATGCTCTCGACCTGCTCGGCCTCGAGCACATCCTCGGGGAGGTGATCGTTGATCTCCTTATAGGTGAGGTAGCCGCGCTCTTTCCCCAGCGCGATGAGGCGCTTTAGCTCGGAGCGCTCGGCCTGGTTACTCATGCGGCAATCCCTCCTGACTGAACTGAAACGTATGCTTGGTCCCGGTGCTGAGGCACGGGCGCATTCGGACCGAACCGTCCGCGCGCAACTCCTTGAGCCCCGCCGAACCGGTGACGGCTCACGGGGCCGCCGAGCCCGGCTGGGGCGCACCGCGCCGCTCCAGGGCCTCCTTCTGGCGCTTGAGCTCGGTGAACTCCTGCCATTGCTCGGCCGCCAGCGATCCCGAGCGCGCCGCCTCCTCCAGGGCATCCAGCCGGGCCTGGATGGCGTGGGCCTGGAGCTTGTGGAGGCACCCCTGCAGCTCCATGCGCCGGCCCTCGGGCGGTACGTCGAGCTCTTCTCCGGCCAATCGGCCGAGCGCTTCTCCGTAGGGGGCCTGACGCATGTGCTCGATCAGGGCGCCCACGGAGATCCCGGGGTTGGCCCGCACCACCTCCGCCGCCGACAACAAGAGGTGGATGCCGGCGGAACGGTGCCGGGCCAGATTGTCCGCGACAGCCAGGATGTCCTCCGCCAGCTCCTGGGGATCGCTCAGCAAAAGGAGCAGGGCGCGCCGCGTAACCGGTTGGCGGCGCAGCAGCTCCAGGGAGCGTTGTTCCGTTTCCGCCGCCTCTGCTTGGTTAGACCCGCGATTTCGCGGTGTGCTCCGTTGCAGATACCGAACGACTTGTTTTTGACCTAGTTTGACAATGCCATCCAAGCGCTGGACCAGCAAACCGCGCGCCTTCTCGTCCCCCAGGCGGGCGTAGAAGGGACCGGCCAGTTCCAGAAGGCGGTCGCGCCCCTCGGGGTAGTCCAGATCCACGCGGCTCTTGAGGCCCTGGATGAGGAACTCCAGCAGGGGGACGGCGGCGTCCATGCGCGCGCGGAAGGCCTCGGCCCCCTCCCGCCGGACCAGGCTGTCCGGATCCTCCCCCTCGGGGAGGAACAAGAAGCGCACCAGCCGGCCCTTGCCGGCCTCGGGGAGGGCGGTCTCCACCGCCCGCCACGCCGCCTCCCGGCCGGCCTCGTCGCCGTCGAAGCAGAACACCACCTCGGGCACGGTGCGCAACAACAGGCGCAGCTGGTCGCCGGTGAGGGCGGTTCCCAGCGGGGCCACGGCGTGGTCCACCCCGGCCTGGGCCAGGGCGATGACGTCCATGTAGCCTTCCACCACCAGGGCGCGCTGCTCGCGGCGCAGGGCCTGGCGCCCTTCGTGGAGCCCGTAGAGCTCCCGGCCCTTCTGGAACAGCAGCCCCTCGGGGGAATTCAGGTATTTGGGCTCGTCGTCGCCCAGGACGCGGCCACCGAAGGCGATCACCCGCCCCCGCCGGTCGCGGATGGGGAACATGAGCCGCCCGCGGAAGCGGTCATAGACGGAACCGTTGCGGTTTACCACCAGGCCCAGGGCCTCAAGGGCCTCGCGGCTCTGGCCATCCCGGCCCAGGGTGCCCGCCAGGTTGCGCCAGCCCGGCGGGGCGTAGCCGAGCCGGAAGCGGGCGGCGGTCTCGCCGCTGATCCCGCGGTCGCGCAGGTAGCCCTGCACCTCTCCCGCCTGCTCGTGGTGGCGGAGCTGGTATTCGTAGTAGCGGGCGGCCTTCTCGTTCAGATCCGCCAGGAAGGCCGGATCCGGCCCGCTCTCGGTGCGGCGTTCCCGCTCGCCGCCGGCCTCCTCGGGCACCTCCAGGCCGTAGCGGCCGGCCAGCTCCCGCACCGCCTCGGGAAAGCGCAGGTGCTCGTACTCCATGAGGAAGCCGAGCGCGTTGCCCCCCGCACCGCAGCCGAAGCAGTGGTAGATCTGGCGATCGGGGTTTACATTGAACGAAGGGGTGCGCTCCTCGTGGAACGGGCACCGCGCCTTGTAGTTGGCCCCCTGCTTCTTCAGGGGGACGCGCTCATCGATGACCTCCACGATGTCCGCGCGGTCCAGGAGCTCATCGATGAAGGATTGGGGGATCCGCCCCATGGGCCGGCCTCTTTTCGCCGTCAGCCGGAACGGGCGCTAGCCGCCCTTCTTGAATTCCACCTCGGTGACCCCGGCGCCGCCCTCCTCCGGGCGGGCGTGGCCGAAACGGGCCACCCGGGAGTCATCGGTGAGGGCCTGCTGGACTGCCTCGGCGAGCACGCCGGTCCCCTTGCCGTGCAGGACCGTCACCTGGCCCAGCCCGGCCCCGTAGGCGTTGTCCAGGAAATGCTGCAGGGTAGCCAGCGCCTCGTCCCGGCGCTGGCCGCGCAGGTCCAGGCGGGTGCTTTCGGGGAGGGCAGGGCCCCGCCGGCTCGTGCCGCCGGCGGGCTCCGGCGCCCCCACCTCGGGCCGAGGGGCGGCGGCCTCGGTGCGCTGGAAGTTGGCCAAGTCCCCGCGCACCCGCTTGCCGCCCAGGTCCAGCTCCACCTCCCCGCGGTCGTGGTCCACGGCCACCACCTCCCCAGCCTTCCGGAAGGGAGCCAGACGCCCTCGGTCGCCCACGGCCACCTCCAGGCTTTCTTCGACAATGGCCGGCTCCGGCTGTTCCGTCGGGGCCTGGCGACGGAACTGCTGGTCCAGGCGGGCCAGGCCCTCGTCGGCGGCGGCGGTGTTCCCGGACTCCTTGAGGTGCCGGATGATCTCCCGCACCTCGCGGCGGGCGCCCTCCAGGGTCCGCTGCCACTCCGCCTCCACCTTGCCGAAGGCCTCCTCCCGCTCGGCGGCGAGCCGCTCCCGCAGGGCCCGGGCCTCCCGCTCGGCCGCCTCCGCCCGCTGGCGCGTGGTCGCCGCCTCCTCCCGTTCCCGGTTGGCCTCGGCGAGCAGCCGGTCGCGCTCGGCGAGCAGCCGCTCCACCTCCTGGGTCTCCTCGCCCAAAGCGTCGCGGGCGGCCTCCAGGAGGTCGTCCGGCAGCCCCAGGCGCGCGGCGATCTCCAGGGCCTGGGAGCGCCCCGCCTGGGCCCACTCCACCCGGTAGGTGGGGGCGAGCCGCTCCACGTCGAAGGAGAGGGCGGCGTTGATCACGCCGGGGCTGCGCACGGCGTAATGCTTGAGGCGATCGAGGTGGGTGGAGACCAGGGCCACGGCCCCGGCCTGGCGGAGCCGCTCCAGCACGGCCACACCCAGGGCGCTGCCCTCGCCCGGGTTGGTCCCCGACCCCAGCTCGTCGATGAGCACCAGCCGGTGCGCGTCCAGACCCTCCAGCACGCCCTTGAGGCGCACCAGCTGCGCCGAGAAGGTGGACAGGTCGGCCGCCAGGCTCTGCTGGTCGCCGATCACCGCCCACAGGTCGCTGAAGCGCCCCACGCGGCCGCGCCCCGCCACGGGCAGCCCACAGTAGGCCATCCAGTGGGCGAGGCCCACGGTCTTGAGCAGCACCGTCTTGCCGCCGGTGTTGGGCCCGGAGACCACTAGGCAGCGGTCCCCGCCGCCCAGCGCGAGGTCGGTGGGCACCACGCCCTCCTGGCCGTGCTCCAGCACCAGCAGCGGGTGGGCGACGGCCTCCAGGGCGAATTCCGGGCCATCGGCCAGCTTGGGGATCGCCCCGCCCAGATCGGCGCGCAGGCGCTCCCCGGCCTGCAGCAGGTCCAGCAGGCCGAGGAAGCCCACCGCCCCTTCCAGCTCCTCGCGGGACCGGGCAACGGCCCGGGTGGCCAGAACCCGCACCTGGTACTCCGCGCGCAGGGCCTCGCTCTCCGCCTGCTCCAGGGCGTTGTTCAGGGAGACCGCGTCCAGCGGCTCCATGAACACGGTCTCGCCGCTGCCCGACGCGGCGTGCACCACCCCCTTGACCCGGCCCTGACTCTCGGCCTTCACCGGCAGCACGTAGCGGCCCTGGCGCAGGGTGACGCGGGTGTCCTGCAGCAGCGACCGCAGGGCATTGCTCTGGGCCCGCTGCTCCAGGTGGCCGCGTACCCGGTCGCGGGCCTGGCGCACGGCGGAGCGGGCGGCGGCCAGCTCGGCGCTCGCCTGGTCCCGGATTCCCCCGGCCGGATCCATGATCCGGTCGAGGTGGCGCACCAGCTCCTCGGGGCGGACGAAACCGCCGAGAAATTCAGCCAGCCGGGGATTCTCCGCCTCCGCGGCGCAGGCCTCCACCTCGGCGGCGGCGCGGAGGAACCCGTGCAGGGCGCCGAGCTCGTCGGTCTCCAGCACGGCGCCTTCGATGCTGGCCCGCTGCAGGGCGGGGCGTATCTCCGGCAGGGCGAGACGGGGCAGGGACCGCCCGGCCGCCGTTTCCTCCGCCACCGCCGCGGCCAGGGCCAGGCGGCCGGCCACCGCCTCCGCGTCCGTTAGGGGGTCCAGGGCCTCGGCCCGCTCGGCCCCGTAGACGTGAGCGGTGCGCTCCCGCAGGGCCTCACGGACGCGGCCGACCTCCAGGGGATCGTCCGGGGGCGTGGCGCCGGCGGCGTAGCGGCCGAGCGCCGTGGCCAGGCCCGGATCACCGGCCCGACGGGGGATCTCGCGGTCCGAAATCGGTTGGCTCACCGCCGCTTCGTTACGCTCCACGGGTTCCTTCCGGCCCCAACGCAGACACGGGCCCACGGCGGGAAACGGCCGGGGCCCCAGATACAGCACGCCCCCGGGTTGGCCCTCGGGGGTGCGATCCGTGCGCTTGCCTGTTTGACCGCTCAGGAGCCCAAACGCTCCTTGACGCGCTGGCTGACCTCGCCGAGGTCGGCCCGCCCCTGGAGCTTGCCCTTGAGCAGGCCCATCACCTTGCCCATCTCCTGGGGACCGCTGGCACCGGATTCGGCCACGGCCTCGTCGATGGCCGCGTCGATCTCCTCCGTGCTCAGGGCCGGCGGGAGATACTCGGCGAGCAGCTCGGCTTCCGCGTCCTCGGCGGCGGCCTGCTCCTCGCGCCCGGCGTCGCGGTACTGGGCCGCGGAGTCCCGGCGCTGCTTGATCAGCTTGTTGATCAGCGCGAGCTGCTCGGGCTCCGGAAGCTCGCCGCCCTGCTTGATCTCGGCGTCCTTGATGGCCGAGCTCAGCATGCGCAAGGTCCCCAGACGAGCCTTATCCTTGGCCCGCATGGCGGCCTTGGTATCTTCAGTGATCCGGTCTTTGAGGGACACCGCGCGACCTAGCGGTTGCGCCAGCCGCTGGAGCTGCGCTCCATCCGGCGTTGCTGACGGCGCAGGCGCTTGAGCAGACGCTTGCGGGCGGCGGCTTCCTTGCGCTTGCGGGCCTCGGTGGGCTTCTCGTAGCGCTCGCGGCGACGGGCCTCAGAGATCACACCCGCCTTCTCGCAGGACTTGCGGAAACGCTTGAGCGCGGCCTCGAACGGCTCGTTATCGCGTACCTTCACGGCTGTCATAGACACCCCTCCTCGTGGCTAGCCGACTTCACCGGAAAACTATTCATTCTACGCAAGGCGAGCAAGCCCTTGCAACCTGCCCCATCCGAGGATCCCGGATTCCCGCACGGGCGCGAAGCGCCTAGAATAGGCCGCCCGGCAACCAACCTGCGCGAGGCCCCGTGCGCGTTCTCGGTATCGAAACCTCCTGCGACGAGACCGGCGTTGCCCTCTGGGACAGCGAGGCCGGTCTGCTCGCCCACCGGCTCCATTCCCAGACCGCGGTGCACGCCGCCTACGGCGGCGTGGTCCCGGAGCTGGCCTCCCGGGACCATATCCGACGCACCATCCCGCTGGTGGAGCAGACGTTGGCGGACGCCGGCCTGGACCTGGACGCGGTGGACGGCGTCACCGCCACCGCCGGCCCGGGCCTGCTCGGCGCCCTGCTGGTGGGGCTGTCGGCGGGCAAGGCCCTGGCCTTCGCCCGCGACCTGCCCTTCCTCGGCATCCATCACCTGGAGGCCCATCTGCTGGCCCCCGCCCTGGAAGACGACCCTCCCCCGTTCCCGTTTTTGGCCCTGCTGGTCTCCGGCGGCCACACCCTGCTGGCGGAGGTGGCGGGGGTGGGCCGCTATCGGCTGCTGGGGCAGAGCCTGGACGACGCCGCCGGCGAGGCCTTCGACAAGACCGCCAAGCTCCTGGAGCTGGGCTTCCCCGGCGGCCCGGCGGTGGCCCGGGCGGCGGAGGGCGGCGACCCGGAGGCCTTCGCCCTGCCCCGGCCCATGGCGGACAAGCCCAACCTCGACTTCAGCTTTTCCGGCCTGAAGACGGCGGTGCTCAACGCCGCCAAGACCCGGGGCGAGGACGCCGATGCGGCCTTCCGGCGCGATCTGTGCGCCAGCTTCCAGGAGGCGGTGGTGGACGTGCTGTGGCGCAAGTCGGCGCGGGCGCTGGAGCAGACCGGCCTGGAGCGTCTGGTGGTGGCCGGCGGGGTGGGCGCCAACGCCCGCCTGCGCGCCCGCTTCGCGGCCGAGGCCGAGGCCCGGGGCGTCGGCCTCCACTTCCCCCGGCCGGAGTTCTGCACGGACAACGGCGCCATGGTGGCCCACGCCGGGGGCCTGCGCCTGCTCGCCGGCGAGCGCGACGGCTGGGACCGCACCGCCGTGGCCCGCTGGGCCCTCGACGAGCTCACCCCGCCTCCCTCCTGAGCCTCTGCCGCTCGGGAACCGGCTCAGGCGGTCTTGGACTTGTCGCCGATCCGGGATTCCTCGCCCCGCAGCAGCCGCGCGATGTTGTCCTTGTGCCGATAGACGAGGAGCACGGCGAGCAGCACGCCCAGGACGAGGAGCGGGGTGTCTCCGGGGTACCAGAAGGCGCTCCACAGGGGCACGCCCACGGCCGCCACCAGGGCGGAGAGGGAGGAGTAGCGGGTGAGGGCGGCCACCGCCAGCCAGGTGCCCACCAGGGAGCCGGCCACCGGCGGGGCCAGGGCGATGTAGACCCCGAGGCCGGTGGCTACGCCCTTGCCGCCGTTGCGCAGGCCGGAATAGAGGGGGAACAGATGCCCCAGGAAGGGCGCCGCCGCCACCGCCATCAACGGCCAGCCGGAGAACCAGGGCAGGGCCACGGCCACCGGCAGAGTGCCCTTGAGGACGTCGGCGATGAGGGTCAGGGCCGCCGGCAGCTTGCCGCCCAGCCGCAGGACATTGGTGGCCCCGGGGTTCTTGGACCCGGCGTAGCGGGGGTCGGGCAGCCCCAGCGCCCGGGAGACCACCACCGCGGAGGTCAGGGAGCCGATGGCGTAGGCGGCGGCGACGGCCACCACCGCGATCAGCCAGTTCGCATCCGGATACACACGCGCACCCTCCGTGGCAGAAGAAAGGTCTGGGGCCGGCCTCCGGCCGCGCCAAGGATACCCTACACGAAGGCCCACGGGGATGGGGCGTCCGGGGCGTCCGAACCGGGGCGAGCACCGGCACACCTGCACAGCCCGGCCCCGCTGTGGTAGTCCTTTAGGGACCGCGCCGGGGGCCTCGGGCCCGGCGGCCATCCAATCGGGGCATGCAGGGGCGATTCCTTATGGATCTGAAGGCGCTACTCAAGTTCATGGTGGACAAGGAGGGCTCGGACCTCTACCTCAGTACCGGCACGCCGCCCTCCATGAAGGTGGACGGCAAGCTGGCGCGGATCGGCAAGACCCCGATCCGCCCGGCGGACACGGAGAGCATCGCAGAGACCATCCTCAGCGAGCGACAGAAGGCCGAGTTCGAGCGCGATCTGGAGCTGAACTTGGCCCTGTCGTACGAGGGGCTGGGCCGCTTCCGCGTCAACGTGTTCCGCCAGCGGGGCACCGTCGGCCTGGTGATCCGGCGCATCTACGACCAGATCCCCTCCTTCGAGGAGCTCAACCTGCCGGACCAGGTGCGGGAGATCATCGAGGCCCAGCGCGGCATGGTGCTGGTGGTGGGCGCCACGGGGTCCGGCAAGTCCACCTCGCTCGCCGCCATGATCGACCACCGCAACCGCACCCACGCCGATCACATCATCACGGTGGAAGACCCCATCGAGTACGTACACAGCCACAAGAAGTCGCTGGTGAACCAGCGCGAGCTGGGCATGGACACCCACTCCTGGGAGTCGGCGCTGGAGAACACCCTCCGCCAGGCCCCGGACGTGATCCTGATCGGCGAGATCCGCAACGCCGAGGTGATGGAGCACGTGATCGCCTTCGCCGACACCGGCCACCTGGCCATCTCCACCCTGCACGCCAACAACGCCAACCAGGCCATGGAGCGGATCGTTAATTTCTTCAACGAGGACCGCCACAACCAGACCCTCATGGACCTGTCCCTGAACCTGAAGGCGGTCATCTCCCAGCGCCTGGTCCCCCGCGCCGACGGCCGTGGCCGGGTGGCGGCGGTGGAGATCCTGCTCAACACCGGGACGGTGGCCGACCTCATCTCCCAGGGCAAGTTCGGCGAGATCAAACAGGTGATGGAGAGCTCCCGGGACCTGGGCATGCAGACCTTTGACCAGGCCCTGCTGGATCTGTACAACCGCGGCGAGATCACCGCCGAGGAGGCCCAGAGCCACGCCGATTCCGTCAACGACGTGCGCCTGGCGGTCAAGATGGCCAAGATCGAGAAGGGCGAATCGGTGACGGAGGATGCCGAATACCAGATCGACGACGGCTCGGGGGAAGGAGGGCGCGGCGGCCGGCGGTTGTAGAACGCCGCCCGCGGCCCCATCTTCAAGCGTACGAGCCCTTCAGCATAAGGAGCGGAACATGGCCCGGGAAATCCAATGGCACAACGATGACTCCCTGGACCTGCTGTCGGCGGCCCTGGACAGCGGGGACGAGGTGGTGGTCTGGTTCGAGGGCGAGCCGGTGGAGGACCTGGTGGCCATGGCGCGCCACCTGGACCCCCTGAACGAGAAGCCGGACCTCAAGCGCCCCGGCCTCTACCCCGTGCAGGCGGTGCTGGGCGCCGGCCGCCACGACCACCTCCGGCCGCTGGCCCAGCTCCACGACAAGGCCGACGGCAATGGCTACCTGGTGGACCTGGATCCCGACGCGGGAAGCATGAGGTTCTACAAGGAGGTGTAGGGGCGCGCCTCAGAAGAGGGCGTCCTCCCCGCTCGCCAGCTTCACGCCGCAGGCCTCCTCCACCCGCTCGAAGTAGTAGAGCAGGTCCAAGGGCGGCGACACCCCGTCCACCCAGCGCAGGAACCCCCATTCGCTGACGACCAGGAGGTCCGCGGCCGACAGCCGTCCGCTGAAGAAGCGGCCCTTGGCCAGCAGGTTGGCGAAGCGCTTCAGCTCGGCCTCCGCCTCGAACTGCCGGTAGTCCGCGTAGCGGGCGTTGACCAGCTCCTCCAGCTGGGCGCCATGCCGGCTCTCCACCTGGCGGCGGAAATAGGCGGCGGCCTCCTCGTCGTCGCCCAGCCCGGCGTAGCCCAGCTGGACCGGTCCGCGCAGCCGGTCCACCAAGGGCTCGAACCCCTCCATCCAGCGCTTCAGGGACGCGTAGTCGTCCGGCTCCACGGCCCCCTCGAACAGGGGCGGCTCCGGGACGTCCCGGTCCAGCCGACGCAGGATGGCCTCCGATTCCAGCAGGACCTCTTCCGCGTCGGTCACGAAGATGGGCACCTGCTTTTTGCCCGCCAGCTCGATGGGGGTCTCCAGGTCCGTGTAGGCCAACGCCACCTGCTCGGCCGGAACCCCCTTGAGGCCCAGCGCCAGCCGGACCCGCTGGGCGGGGGGACAGAAGGGGTAGTGGTAGAGGGTCGCCATGGCCGCGGTCAATCCGACGTGTTCAGGGATTGCACCATGCCCACCATGACCAGGAGCAGCCCCACGGGGACCAGCGCGTAGACGGCGGACTGGAACTCGGTCAGGAAACCGCCGATGCCGCCCGCCACCACCGAAACGGCCCCGGCGCCCAGAATGATCTTGCCCAGCATGGCTTCGACTCCTTGCCCGGCCTTACCAGGCCACGTAGGTGTAGCCTTCGTCATTCTGCAGCTCCACCATGTCCACCACCCCGCTGGCCACGTAGGTGGCCTCGTCGATGAGGGCCTCCTCGCCGAGTCCGAGGGACTTCAGGGTCTCACCGCAGGCATGGAACTTCACATCGTAGGAGGCCAGACTCTGGATCCGCTCGCGCACATCCGGTTCCACCGGGGACTGCGGCTCCTTGAGGAGGAGATGGATGCCGGGCCCGAAGCACTCCACCACGATGGCGGCGTTGTTGTCGTAGTTCTGCAGAACCACGGAGGCGCTGTGCAAGATATGCCCCTGGTACTCGGGTTCGTTGCGGTTGAGCTGATACAGCACCTTGGCCTCGGGATCCTCCCCCGGAAAGGCCAGCTCGTCCTGAGCCTGCGCCGTCCGCGCCCCGCCCAGGGCCAGCAGACCGCCGCCCACGGTCCCCGCCAGGCCGCGCAGCACTCCGCGGCGGCCCGTATCCGTACCGCCGGAGGCGGCGTTCCGCGGCTTGAACCATGCTTTCATCGCCTCGCTCCTCTCCTAAAGAACCGTCGATCGTGTAAGGGGGTGCATCTCCCCGTGGACCATCCCGGGACTGATAAAATCCCAGGGACTATAGCAAACCGCCCATCCCCATTCGATTGCCACCAATGAGGCGCCCCCATGGACCGGAGAGCCGACGGCATCCATATCGGCACCCGCGGCTGGAAGTTCCCGCAGGACGTTAGCGGGTTCTACCCGGAGGACCTCCCGGAGGACTGGGCCCTGGAGTACTACACCACTCAGTTCCACGCCCTGGAGCTCCCGGCAATGGAGGCCCTCCCGGACCCGGAGACGGTGGCACTGTGGGAGGAGGGCACCCTGGAGGACGCCGCCCTCAGCCTGCCCCTGGAGGGCGACTGGGCCCGGCGCCTGGCGGCGGGAGGCGACCTGCTGCCCCTGGCCCGTGCCCTGGAGCCCCTGGGCGAGAAGCTGGCGGCGCTGGTCTGGCCCCGGAAGCCCCCCATTCAGGCACCCTCCTTCTGGCCCAATGCCCTGCACGTGGACGCCACCCGCGAGGTAATCACCGCCCCCCACCCGGCGGCCGACGGCGACCCCCCGGGCGCCGTCTATCGACGCCTGGAAGGGCCCGGGCGCTACGCCTCGGAAACCCTGGACCGTTTGGCGGCCCATCTGGTGGACCGGGGGCGCCGGGGGCGCCCGAACTTTGTCTTTTTCACCGGGGTCGAAGGGGGCAAGGCCGTTCTCGACGCCATGGCGCTCCAGGATCTGGTGAACGCCAAACGGCGTACCTGACGGCCATCCCCTTCCAAGCCAGGGTTGACCGCCGCCCCCGACCCCCTTACATTGACCAAGCACCGCGGCCCGCTGGGGGCCGCCGGCAGGCTGCGCCCCCTTTACCGAAACCGCGACCGGACGGTTAAATATCCCGTACGTCCGGTCCAGCGCAGGAGGAAGGGATGAGCTCGACTCTGGATGTCACCGATAGCACCTTCGAAGAGGAAGTGCTGAACGCGGACAAACCGGTGCTGGTGGACTACTGGGCCGAATGGTGCGGTCCGTGCAAGATGACCGCCCCGATCCTCGACGAAGTGTCGGACGAGTACGCCGACAAGCTCAAGGTGGCCAAGCTGAACATCGACGAGAATCCCAACACGCCCCCCAAGTACGGCGTGCGCGGCATTCCCACCTTGATGCTGTTCAAGGACGGCAACGTCGAGGCCACCAAGGTGGGCGCCCTGTCCAAGGCCCAGCTGCAGGCCTTCGTCGAGGAAAACCTGTAACATCGTCCCAGGGCTGCCCCTTCCGCGGAGCGGGCGCCCTTCCCCCGACCCGGACCACCGGCGGGGCCGGAGGCCAGGGCGGGCCGCCCGCGGGCGGCCCCCAGCCCCTGCCCCACGGCAAGATCGCAGACCGCACGGCCCGTCAGGGCCTTCCGCCAGACCCTGACCGCCGTGACGTAGGCCATTACATACCCTGAGAGGCGGCCCTCCCCGGGCGCCGCCGTTCCGCCGCCTATGACGGCCATTCCCTAGCCGAGACCACCCCGAGCACACCGACCCGAACCCCCTCGCTATCCAGGAAACGCAGTCAGGACCGAATCGCACCCATGAACCTCAACGAACTCAAGGCACAAACCGCCTACGACCTCAATGAGCTGGCCCAGGAGATGGGGATTGAAGGCGTGGGCCGCCTGCGCAAGCAGGATCTGATCTTCAACATCCTCAAGGCCCGGGCCAAGCAGGGGGAAAGCATCTATGGCGAGGGGGTGCTGGAGATCCTCTCTGACGGCTTCGGCTTCCTGCGCGCCGCGGATGCCTCCTACCAGGCCGGCCCCGACGACATCTACGTGTCGCCGAGCCAGATCCGGCGCTTCAACCTGCGGGTGGGCGACACGGTAGCCGGCCAGATCCGGCCGCCCAAGGACAGCGAGCGCTACTTCGCCCTGCTCAAGGTGGAACAGATCAACTACGAGTCGCCGGAGAGCACCAAGCACAAGGTGCTGCTCGACAACCTGACGCCGCTGTTCCCCGAGGAGCGGCTGCGCATGGAGGTGGAGAACGGCGACCCCAAGGACCTCACCGGCCGGGTCATCGACCTGGTGGCGCCGGTGGGCAAGGGCCAGCGCGGCCTGCTGGTCTCCCCGCCCAAGGCGGGCAAGACCATGATGCTGCAGTCCATCGCCCACTCCATCACCGCCAACAACCCCGAGTGCACCCTCATCGTGCTGCTCATCGACGAGCGGCCCGAGGAGGTGACGGAGATGCAGCGCTCGGTGCGCGGCGAGGTGATCTCCTCCACCTTCGATGAGCCCGCCCAGCGCCACACCCAGGTGGCGGAGATCGTCATCGAGAAGGCCAAGCGCCTGGTGGAGCACAAGAACGACGTGGTGATCCTGCTCGACTCCATCACCCGCCTGGCGCGCGCCTACAACACCACGGTGCCGAGCTCCGGCAAGGTGCTCACCGGCGGCGTGGACGCCAACGCCCTGCACAAGCCCAAGCGCTTCTTCGGCGCCGCGCGGAACATCGAGGAGGGCGGCAGCCTGACCATCATGGCCACGGCGCTGGTGGACACCGGCTCGCGCATGGACGAGGTGATCTTCGAGGAGTTCAAGGGCACCGGCAACCTGGAGCTGCACCTGGACCGCAAGATGGCGGAGAAGCGCCTCTACCCCGCCATCAACATCAACAAGTCCGGCACCCGCCGCGAGGAGCTCCTCATGACCCAGGAGGAGCTGCAGAAGACCCAGATCCTGCGCCGGCTGCTGCACCCCATGGATTCCAACGAAGCCATGGAATTCCTGCAGGAGAAGCTCAAGGCCACCAAGGACAACGAGGACTTCTTCGCCAGCATGAACCGCTAGCTTGCGGGACTCGGCAATTCCTTATATCCTATATAGCTTTTCCAACGGCGATCACAGCGCTTCGAGGGCCCTGCGATGAAGGAAGGGATCCATCCCGAATACCAACCCGCCACGGTGAGCTGCGCCTGCGGCCACAGCTTCGAGACCCGGACCACGGTGGGCGACATCCACGTGGACGTGTGCTCGGCCTGCCACCCCTTCTTCACCGGGCAGCAGAAGATCGTGGACACTGCCGGCCGGGTGGAGAAGTTCCGCCGCAAGTACGGCCAGCAGGCCGGCGACCAGTAGCCGGCCGCGCCCGGCGGGATGGGCATGCGAAAAAGGGCGCCGGCGGGCGCCCTTTTTTTGCTTGGCCTGCTACCGGCACCGGGGGCCCCGGCCGGCGAGGCCTATCGCTGGGAGGATGCCGACGGGACCGTCCACTACGGCGACCGCCCGCCCCCGCAGGCGGAACGGATCCCCGGGACGGGGTCGGACCCGGACGACAGCGGAGAGCTGCGCTCGGTGGAGCGGGTGCTGGACGGCGACACCCTGGAGCTCGCCGACGGCACCCGGGTGCGGCTCATCGGCCTCAACGCCCCGGAGGTGGCCCACGGGGGCGATCCGGCGCAGCGCGGAGGACCGGAGGCCCGACGCTTTCTGCGCGACCTCCTGGAAGGCCGACGGGTGCGGCTGAAGCAGGGAGCGGAAAAGACGGACCGCTACGACCGGCTCCTCGCCCACGTCCTCACCCCCGACGGCACCAGCGTCAATGCCTCCCTGCTGCGCCGCGGGCACGCCCATGCCACCGTCCACCCGCCCAACCTCTCGCGGGTCACGGAGTACTTCGCCGCGGAGCGGGAGGCCCAGCGGGCCGGGCGCGGCATCTGGGCCCTGTCACGCTACCGGATCCAGGCGGCAGAGCGCGCACGGGACCTGCGCAACTCCTTTCGCCGCATCCGCGGACGTGTGAAAACGGTGGATAGGGCCCGCAAATACGTCTACCTGCGCTTCGCGGAGGACTTCGTCGCCATCCTGCGCAAGGATCGCGAAGACGCCTTCGCCGACGCCGGCAAGGCCTCCGGGGCGCTGCAGGGACGAACCGTGGTGGTACGGGGCTGGGTCCGGCTGCACGAGGGCACGCCCGCGGTCCGCCTCCACCACCCCGAACAGATCGAGGCGGTGCGATGACCGAGCACGGCGAGCTCAGCCACCGCGTGGTGCTGACCACCCCCGACCTGGCAGCGGCCGGGCAGGCCGTCACGGCCCTCACCGAGGCCGGCATCGAGGGGCGCCACATCCGGGTCTTTCACCAGCAGCTGCCCGGCGGCGTGGACGCCGACCAGGCCCCCGAGCACTTCGGCCGGCTCACCTCCCCCTGGCTCTGGGCGCGCAAGGGCGGCCTGTACGCCCTGCCCCTGGGACTGCTGCTGTGGGCCACCGGCTTCCACTGGCTGTGGCTGCCCGGGGTGGTGGCCATCGGCGCCGTCTGGGGCTGGTTCGCCCGCTTCTACCTGGACCTGTTCCAGGGTGACCAGACCGATAAGCTGGAGGAGCTGGGGATCCCCAAGGAGGACGCCCCCTTCTGGCAGACCCACATCACCGACGGCGGCACCCTCCTGGTCGTCACCCTGCCCGCCGCGCAGGTGCCGGTGGCGGTGGACGCCCTGGAGCACGCCGGCTTCGCCGACCGCCGCATCTACCTGCCCTGATCCGACGGAGCAACGCGACCCACCATGTCCAGCCAGGAATCCTTCCGCGCCGACGCCCTGCGCTACCACGCCCAGCCCCGCCCCGGGAAGATCGAGGTGGAGCCCACCAAGCCTTGCGCCACCCAGCGCGACCTGTCGCTGGCCTACACCCCGGGCGTGGCCGAGCCGGTGCGGGCCATCCACGCCGACCCGCCCACCGCCTACGACTTCACCAGCCGGGCCAACCTGGTGGGGGTGGTCACCAACGGCACCGCCGTCCTCGGCCTTGGCGACGTGGGGCCCCTGGCCGCCAAGCCGGTGATGGAGGGCAAGGGCGTGCTGTTCAAGCGCTTCGCCCACATCGACGTCTTCGACCTGGAGGTGGACGCCGAGGACCCGGACACCTTCATCGACACCGTGGCCCGCCTGGAGCCCACCTTCGGCGGCATCAACCTGGAGGACATCGGCGCGCCCCACTGCTTCCGCATCGAAGAGGCCCTCAAGGCGCGCATGGACATTCCCGTCTTCCACGACGACCAGCACGGCACCGCCATCATCATCGCCGCCGGGCTGATCAACGCCCTGGAGCTGCAGGGCAAGGACATCGGCAGTGCCCGGATCGTCTGCATCGGCGCCGGCTCCGCCGGCATCGCCACCCTGCGCCTGCTGGTGGCCCTGGGCGCGCGGCGCGAGAACCTGCGGCTCACCGACCGCCTGGGCGTGGTCCACGCCGGGCGCAGGGACGAGGTGGATCCGTACAAGGCCGAGTTCGCCGCGGACACGGACGCGCGCAGCCTGGAGGACGCCCTGGAGGGGGCGGACGTGGTCATCGGCGTCTCGGTGGGCGGCATGCTGCAGGGCCACCACATCGCCTCCCTGGCCCCCAACCCGGTCGTCTTCGCCCTGGCCAACCCGGACCCGGAGATCCTCCCCGAGGACGCCCACGCGGTGCGGGATGACCTGATCATGGCCACCGGCCGGTCCGACTACCCCAACCAGGTGAACAACGTCCTGGGCTTCCCCTTCATCTTCCGCGGCGCCCTGGACGTGCGGGCCCGCGAGATCAACACGGAGATGCAGCTCGCCGCCGCCCGGGCCCTGGCCGCCCTGGCCCGCGAGCCGGTGCCCGACGAGGTGGCCCAGGCCTACGACGTGGACCGGCTGGCCTTCGGCCCCGATTACTTCATCCCCAAGCCGCTGGATCCACGGCTGATCCAATGGGTGCCGCCGGCAGTGGCCCAGGCGGCGGCGGAAACCGGCGCCGCCACCGTGGCGGCGCCCGAAGCCCGGGAGTACGCCGCCCAGCTGGAGGGTTTGCTGGACCGCTCCATGCTGCTCATGCGCAAGGTCATGCGCCGCGCCCACCGCGCCCCCAGGCGGGTGGTCTACCCCGAGGGCGAGAACCGCACCATCCTGCGGGCGGCGGAGGCCGTGCGCGACGAGGGGCTGGCCGAGCCCCTGCTGGTGGGCCGGGAGCGCGTCATCCGCGAGCGCCTGGCGGAGGAGGGGGTGGCCCCGGACGGCCTGGAGATCGTGGACCCGGCGCAGTTCCCCGCCGTCGAGGACTACATCGCCGACCTCCACACCCTGCGCGGCCGCAAGGGTTTGAGCCTGCGGGACGCCCGCCGGGCCATGCGCATCGATCCGTTCCGCTTCGCCGCTATGATGGTGCGCCGCGGGGACGCCGACGCCCTGGTGGGCGGCGTGGAGAACCACTACGCCACCCTCCTGCGGCCCTCCCTGCAGGTCATCCCGCACCGCCGCGTGTTCGGCATGCACATGCTGTTCATCGGCGAGCGCATCTACTTCCTCGGCGACACCACGGTCACCATCGATCCCTCCGCCGAGGACCTGACGCGCCTGGCGGTGGAGGCGGACGGCCTGGTGCGCCACCTGGGCATGGAGCCGCGCATCGCCCTGCTGTCCTTCTCCAACTTCGGCGCCTCCCGATCGCCGCGGGCGCAGAAGGTGCGCGACGCGGTGGCCCTGCTGCACGAGACGCACCCGGAGATGGAGGTGGAGGGCGAGATGCAGGCGGACGCCGCCGTGGAGCCGGACCTGCTGCAGGAACTGTTCCCCTTCACCCGGCTGTCGAAGGGCGCCAACGTACTGCTGTTCCCCGACCTCGACGCCGGCAACGCCGCCTACAAGCTGCTCATGCACCTGGGCCGCGCCCAGGCGGTGGGCCCCATCCTGGTGGGCATGGAGAAGCCAGTGCAGATCGTGGAATGGGGCGCCTCGGCCACCGACGTGGTGAACATGAGCGCCTTCGCGGTGCAGGAAGTGCAGCAGGCGGGCAGGAACGACTGAGAATACGCCAAGAAGCCAAGGCGCCAAGAAAAGGACGAAAATAGACTGCGGTAGGCCTCCTTGGCTTCTTGGCGCCTTGGCGTTTTTTCTACTGGCTATGGCCGTTTAGGGCTCCGAGGTCAAGCTCCGCCATCACCGGCGCGTGGTCCGAGGGCCGCTCCCAGCGGCGCGGCTCCACGAAGATGTCGCAGTCGGCGCAGGCCTCGGCGGCGGGACGGCTGGCCCAGATGTGGTCGATGCGCAGGCCCATGCCGCGGCGGAACTGGTTCATGCGGTAGTCCCACCAGGAGAACCGACCGGCCTCCTCGTGATGGAGGCGGAAGCAGTCGGTGAAGCCCCAGGCGCGGATCGTCTCCAGGGCCTCCTTCTCCGGCTCGGAGAACAGCACCCGGCCGCGCCAGGCCTCCGGGTCGTGGACGTCGCGGTCCTCGGGGGCGACGTTGAAGTCGCCCACCAGCACCACGGGCTCCCCGGCCCCGTAGGTGGCGTCCAGCCACTCCCGCAGCCGCTGCATCCAGTCGAGCTTGTAGGCGTACTTCTCCGAGCCCACCTCGGAGCCGTTGGGCAGGTAGATGTTGACCACCACGGGGCCGAAGCGAGCGGCGATCAGGCGGGAATGGGCGTCCTCGCCCTCGTCCGGGAAGCCCCGCACCACATCCGCGGCCTCGTGGAAGCCCTCCCGGGCCAGGAAGGCCACGCCGTTGTAGGTCTTCTGCCCGAACACCGTGGACCGGTAGCCCGCCTCGGCGAAGAAGGCCGCCGGGAACTGGTCGTCCGTCACCTTGATCTCCTGCAGCGCCAGGACATCGGGACGGTGCTCCTCCAGGAAGGCCCGCACATGCTCCTTGCGGGTGCGGATGGAGTTCACGTTCCAGGTGGCGATCTTCAAGCCGGGCCTCCTTCGCATGGGTGGGCTCAAGGGTGGGCCCTATTGTAGCCCCCCGGCCCCCCGTTGCCGACCGTGCCCCCCGGGGTGGGCAAGGTCCCGGTTTGGCCCTAAACTAGCCCCGTCCTGAGGAGAGGTAGGGAGTCCATGAAGCTCGAGCTGATTAGCTTTCCGCTGTGCCCCTTCGTCCAGCGCTCCATCATCACCCTGCTGGAGAAGGGCGCGGAATTCGAAACCACCTACATCGACCTGGCCGACAAGCCGGACTGGTTCCTGGCCATCAGCCCCGAGGGCAAGGTGCCGGTGCTCCGCGTGGACGACTCGGAGGTGATCTTCGAATCCGCGGTCATCAACGAGTTCGTCAACGAGGTGACCCCGGGCGACCTGCACCCGGAGGACCCCGTACGCCGGGCCCACAACCGCGCCTGGATCGCCTTTGGCGAGCAGCTGATCTTCGATCAGTACCAGATGATGATCGCCGAGGACGCCACGGGGTTCGAAGACCGATGGCACCAGGCGGAGCACCGCCTGGCCCGCCTCGAGGAGGCGATCACCGGACCCCTGTTCAACGGCGCGGACTTCTCCCTGGTGGACGCGGCCTTCGCGCCCCTGCTGCAGCGCTTCGCCATCATGGAGCGGATCGTGGACCTCTCCGACTACGGGGATTTCCCGCGGATCCGGGCCTGGTGGCAGGCCCTTGCCGAGCGCCCGAGCATTCCGGGCTCCGTCCCCGAGGACTTCGAAGCCCAACTGCGTGCCTATTTCCGGGAGAAGGCGAGCCATTTCGGACAACAGTGCTGAATCCGCGACCCTGACGGAGGCCCCGGATCCGAAGGAGCTGCTGAATGTCCTGGCGCGCTCCTTCGCCCTGACCCTGCGCCTTCTGCCGCCCGCCATGGGGGACCACTTCGCCCGCGCCTACCTCTTCGCCCGGGCGGCGGACACCGTGGCCGACACCGACGCCGTGGACCCCGCCGCGCGGTCCCGGGTGCTGGAGACCCTGGCGGACACGGCCACCCGGCTGGCCCGCGGCGAGCCGGTCACCCTGGAGCCCGCCCCCCTGGGCCCCGACGGCGGCCCGCAGGAGCGCACCCTGCTGGAGCGCCTTCCCGACGTGGCCCGCTGGGTGAGCGAGATGGAGGTGCCGGCCCGCAAGCGGGCGGGGGAGGTGGCGGTGACCCTCATCGGCGCCATGCGCGAGGACCTGGAGCGCTTCGCCAAGGCGGGCGAGCGGGTGGTGGCCCTGCCCGACGAGGCGGCCCTGGAGGCCTACCTCTACGGCAACGCCGGGTGCGTGGGCGGCTACTGGGCCAAGGAGCTGGCCGCCACCTCCCATCGCATCACCGGCCTGGATCTGCAGAACATGGAGCAGTCCGGCATCCGCCTGGGCAAGGCCCTGCAGCGGGTGAACGTGCTGCGCGACCTGGCCAAGGACGTCCGCCAGGGCCGCTGCTACCTGCCGGAGAGCAGCCTGTCCGCCCACGGCCTGGAGCCGCGGGACCTGTTCTTCCCGGACGCCCACGGGCCCCTCCGCCCCATCCTGGACGCCCAGATCGCCGCGGCCCACGCCGACCTGGAAGCGGGGCTGGAATTCTTCCACCACCTGCCCCACCGCTGGCTCCGGCGCCGGGCGGCGGCCGCCCTGCCGGCCGTCCTGGCCAAGCGCACCCTGGACCGCATCGAGGCCCAGCCCGAGCGCCTGCTGGACGCCCAGGACACCATCAAGGTCCCCCGCGGCGAGGTCTACCGCATCCTGGTGCGGCTGCTGCTCCTGCCGCCCTCGGACCGGGGTCTGGCCCGCATGGTGCGGGGCCGAAACCGGCGCTAGCCGCCCCGCTCCAGGTCCGCCAGCTCGGGATCGCCGTGCAGGGCCACCCAGTGGAGCAGGTCCCGCCGCCGCAGCAGGCCCAGCACCCGCCCGTCCTCCACCACCGGTAGCTGGTTGACCCCCGCCCGGGTCAGGACGGCCAGGGCCTCCTCCGCCTCCTGCCCGGGGGCCAGCCGCGCCACGCGCTCCTCCGGCACCATGACCTCGACCACCCGCACGCGGTCCCACATCCCGCGATCGCGGGCCCGCACCTCCGGCCACCCCACCAGCCCCACCATCCGTCCCCCCTCCACCACCGGGAAGACCCGCTGGCCGGTCTCCTCGAAGGGGCCGTCGGCGAGGGCCCGCAGGGTCGTGTCGGGGGAGACGGCCACCGGGTCGGGCTGCATGAGGCGGCGCACGGGGATGTCGTGCAGGGCCTCGCGCACCAGGAGCTGGCGATAGCTGGCCAGGGCGGCCGTGTGCAGGAACCAGCCGATGAAGGCCAGCCACAGACCGTTGACCGGCCCCGCGCCCAGGACGGGCAGGCGCGCCCCCAGGAGCAGAGCCACCCCCGAGAGGATCAGCAGCCAGGCGAAGCCCTGGCCCGCCCGCGAGGCCCAGCGCGTGGCGCGCCGCAGGTTGCCGGTGATCCCCCACATCACCGCCCGCAGCACGCGCCCGCCATCGAGGGGGAACCCCGGCACCAGGTTGAAGACGCCGAGGATGAGGTTCACCGGCCCCAGCCAGAACAGCAGGGTGGCCACCGGGCTCATCCGGGCCAGGCTCTCCCGCGGCCGCTCCGGGTCCAGCCCTTCCGGGCCCAGGGCGAGCCCGCCGAGCAGGAGGAAGCCCACCCCCAGGGCCAGGCTGGTCACCGGCCCCGCCAGGGCCATGAGCAGCTCGCCGCGCCAGTGGCGGGGCTCGTTTTCCATGTGCGCCAGGCCGCCGAAGATGAACAGGGTGATGCGGCGCACGGTGATGCCGTAGACCCGCCCCACCAGGGCGTGGGACAGCTCGTGCAGGAACACCGAGGCGAAGAACAGCACGGCGGCCACCAGGGCCGTGGCCCAGGAGGTGGCAAGGGCCCACTGGGGATGCAGGGCGGGGAAGGTGCCGGCGCCCAGGCTGACCAGGATCAGCAGGAAGATCACCAGCAGGCTCCAGTCCATGCGGACCTCGATGCCCGCGACGCTGCCCAGGCGGATGCCGCCGTTCATGGCTATCTCCCTACGCGATGGGTGTCTCGGCCCGGGCCGGTCTTCTTCGCCCTATTTCCCGCCCAGGGATAGCATTCCCAACGCTGCTAGAGGAGCCCGCGCTGGGCGAAGGACGCGGCCTCGCCGTCGCCGATGACGAAGTGGTCCAGAAGCCGCACCTCCACCAGCTCCAGGGCCTGGCGCAGCCGCGCCGTGATCCGCTCGTCCTCGGCGCTGGGCTCGGCCACCCCCGAGGGGTGGTTGTGGGCCACGATCACCGCCGCGGCGTTGTGGTGCAGGGCCCGCTTCACCAGCTCCCGGGGATGCACCGCCGCGCCGTCGATGGTGCCCTGGAACAGCTCCTCGAAGGCCACCACCCGGTGCCGGGTGTCCAGGAACA
Source organism: Thiohalorhabdus sp. (assembly GCF_046545655.1). Taxonomy (NCBI): domain Bacteria; kingdom Pseudomonadati; phylum Pseudomonadota; class Gammaproteobacteria; order Thiohalorhabdales; family Thiohalorhabdaceae; genus Thiohalorhabdus; species Thiohalorhabdus sp. Next base: position 23,377 of record NZ_JBKGZG010000030.1, read on the forward strand.
GCGCCGCGAACACCTCCCGGGCCCGCTCCCGCAGCCGGGCGGTGAGGTAGTCCCGCGCCGCCCGGGCCGATTCGATGGGCTCGTCCCGGAACAGCCCCTCGGCCAAGTAGCGGCGCGTCATCTCGGTCACCGCCTGGAGCTGCACGTATTTGGCCGCCCCCAGGCCCGGGGCGGCGCAGAAGGCGGCCTCGTCCGCCGCCAGCAGCGGCCGCAGCCCGCCGAAACGCTCCAGAAGGTCGCGGGCCAGGTCCACCGCCGAGCGCCCCCGGGTGCCCGTGCGCAGGAAGATGGCCAGCAGCTCGGCGTCGGTGAGCGCCTCCGGCCCGCGCTCCGCCAGCTTCTCCCGGGGCCGGGCCTCCGCCGGCCAGTCGGTGATCGCCATAGGCTCCCCTTTCTAGCCTCCCCTTCATCATCAGGACCCTAGCACGGTCCGCCCGCACGGGGGACAGACCGGTCTCCCCTCATCCTCTAAATGATGTAAAATTTTTGCTTCATTCTAATGCCAGGTTATTTTTCCCATGCCGGGTTCAGGAGAAGGCAGCGGCCGGGTCCCTCCCGTGGAGGTGGAGCTCACGGAGGAGGACATCCAGACGGCCATGACGGCCATCCGCGCCTATATCGACATCACCCCGGAGGACTTCCGGGAGATCTACCACCTCGCCTTCCGCCACGCCCTGCAGCGCCTCAGCGGGGCCCTGCGGGCACGGGACCTCCTCGTCCGGGCCGTGGTAACCGTTACGCCGGACACGCCCCTCACCGAGGTGGCCGCCCTGATGATCCGCCACCGCGTCTCCGGACTGCCGGTGGTGGACGAGCGCGGCCGGGTGGCGGGCATCGTCTCGGAGCACGACTTCGTCACCCACGCCCGCGAGGAGGGCGACCACACCGTCATCGAGATCCTGCCGGCCACCGGCGGGCAGGAGGGTCACGCCTACGCCCACGTGGCGGCGGACATCATGACCCGGGAGGTGGCCACCCTGCGGGAGGACACTCCCCTGCCCGAGATCGCCGCCCGGTTCGCCGAGTGGCAGGTGAACCGCCTCCCCGTGCTCGACGATGCGGACCGGCTGGCCGGCATCGTGTCCCGCTGGGACCTGGTGGAGTCCGTCTTCACCGCCTTCTCCGCCGGCAGCCCGACCCCCTAGGGAACCATACCGACATGCAAGGCATCCTTTGGCGGAAGAGGCGTCCCTTCCGGCGACTGCTCGTATACTTCCTGAAGATGCGCGGCGCCACCCACGCCCCCCCGCGCGTGCCCCTGGCGGAGATCGGCTGGTCGTGGCTGGGCTCCTTCCTCGGCATGGCCCTCATCGCCGAGCTGCACATGCAGATGGTGGCCCGCGGCGACCTGATGCTGCTCATCGGCTCCTTCGGCGCATCCGCCGTGCTGGTCTTCGGCGCCATCCGCAGCCCGCTGGGCCAGCCGCGCAACCTGGTGGGCGGCCACGTGGTGTCGGCGTTGGTGGGGGTGGCCTGCTACCAGCTGCTCGGCGACCTGCCTTCCGTGGCCATTCCCGCCGCCGTGGCCACCGCCATCGCCGCTATGCACGCCACCCGCACCCTGCACCCGCCCGGGGGCGCCACCGCCCTGATCGCGGTGATCGGCAGCGATCAGGTCCACGAGCTGGGCTACCTGTTCGCCCTGGTGCCCGCCGGGACGGGGGCGGTGCTCATGCTGGCGGTGGGGCTGGTGGTTAACAACCTGCCCAAAAACCGCCGCTACCCGCAGTTCTGGCTCTGACTGCTCCTCTTGCGCGCGGCGCTGGGCCGCGGCAGGATCGAGCGGGTTCCCAGCGACGCAGGAGCGCGGACCCGACGTGGATACCCTGAGCCACACCCTGTGGGGCGGCGGGCTGTTCGGCTTTCGCGGCCGGATAAAGACCGCCCTGTTCTTCGGCGCCTTCCCCGACCTGGTCTCCTTCGGGCCCTGGTTCGCCGGACGGCTGCTCACCGGCCAATTCGGCGGCCACGACGGCCCGCCGCCGCTGGAGATCCTTCCAGGGTGGGTGTTCACCAACTACGCCTGGGGCCACAGCCTGGTGGTGGCGGGGCTGTGCGCGGCCCTGGCCTGGCGCTACCACCGTCCGCTGGGGTTCGCCATGCTGGCCTGGCCCCTGCACATCCTGGTGGACATCCCCACCCACACGGCGGCCTACTTCCCCACCCCCTTCCTGTGGCCGTTGTCCGGCTACACGGTGGACGGGGTCTCCTGGGCCCAGCCCTGGGTGTGGTATCCCAATCTGACCGCCCTCCTGTTGGTGTTCCTGGGGCGCTGGTACAACCGCCGGCCGGCCTCGCCGGAGAGCCGCTAGACCGCGGCCGGCCAACGCCGACCCATTAAAGAGGGAAGCTATGGAGCGCATCTGCGTCTTCGCCGGCTCCGGATCCGGCAACCGCCCCGCCTACGCCGAGGCGGCCGCCGCGCTCGGGGCCCGCCTCGCCGAAGGCGGCATCGGCGTGGTGTACGGCGGCGGCCACACCGGGCTCATGGGGGTGCTCGCCGACGCCGCCCTCGCCGCGGGGGGCGAGGTGGTCGGAGTGATTCCCGAAGCCCTGTGCACCCGGGAGCTCGCCCACCACCAGCTGTCCGAGCTGGAGGTGGTGAGCTCCATGCACGCGCGCAAGGCGCGCATGGCGGAGCTGGCCGACGCCTTCATCGCCCTGCCCGGGGGCATCGGCACCCTGGAGGAGCTGTTCGAGGTCTTCACCTGGGCCCAGCTCGGCCTGCACGCCAAGCCCTGCGGGCTGCTCAACGCCGCCGGCTTCTACGACCCCCTGGTGCGCTTCCTGGACGAAACGGTGGCCGAGGGCTTCCTGCGTCCCGACCAGCGCGCCCTGCTGGAGGTGGACAGCGAGCCCGCGGACCTGCTCACGGCCTTGGCTGCCTGCCATCCCGTCCCCGCCGGCGGCACCTGGATCGGCCCCGACCAGACCTGAAGCCCCCCTCCCAAGGCTTGCCGGACCCACACGCTGTGCCATCCATACGGGAGGTTTTCGCTTCCCACTGCCGGGGAGCCCGCTGGCCCGCCGCCCCCATAGCCGGCACAATAACCCCCTTGTGAAATCAAGGGGAAGGCCATGGCTCCACCGCTCTACGTCCTGTTCCTAGTGGCCCTCGGGCTCCGCCTGGGCTCGCTCTGGATCTCCCGCCGCAACGAGCAGCGCCTGCGGGCGCAGGGCGCGGTGGAGTCCGGCGCGCGCACCTCGCGGCTGCTCGCCGTGCTCCACACCGCCATCTACCTGGGCTGCCTCATCGAAGGGATAATCCGGGGCGCCCAGTTCGACACCGCCGCCCAGGCGGCCCTGGGGGTGTATGCCCTCGCCATGCTCGCTCTGGGCATGGTGATCCGGGCCCTGCGGCCGGTGTGGACGGTCAAGCTCCTGTTTCTTCCCGACCACCCCGTCAATCGGGGCTGGCTGTTCCGCCGGGTGCGCCACCCCAACTACCTGTTCAACCTGATCCCGGAGGTGGTCTCACTGCCGGTGGTGTTCGATGCCTGGATCACCCTTGCGGTGCTGGTCCCGGTTTATCTGGTCGTCCTCGGTATCCGGGTAATGGAGGAGGAGCGCGTCCTGCGGACCCTCCCCGATGCAGGAAGCACCATTCCGGAGGGATGATCTCCCCCCATGGGCAAGGGGGCGGCGACTCAGGCGGTGGGCTTGCCGAGCCAGTACGCCAGCAGGGCGACGGCGCCATGCTTGTCCAGAGGCTCGTTGGCGTTGCCGCACTGGGGGTCCTGCACGCAGGAGGGACAGCCCGTGTCGCAGGGGCACTCGCGCAGGGCCTGGAGGGTGGCGGTGAGCCAGTCGCCCAGGGTCTCGAAGCCGCGGCGCGCGAAGCCGATGCCGCCCTCGTAGCCGTCGTAGACGAAGATGGCCGGGCCGTTGAGGGGCGGGTAGAGGGGGTAGCTGACGCCGCCGACGTCGGTGGCGTCGCACAGGGCGAACAGCGGCAGCATCTTGATCAGGGCGTGCTCGGCGGCGTGCAGGGCGCCGGGCAGGTCGGCGCCGACCTCTCCGATGGCCGCCTCCGCGTCCCCGGTGACCGGCAGCCACAGCCCCTCGGTGTCGAAGGTGGTGGCGGGCAGATCCAGGTCGTGGGTGCCGATGCGCTTACCGTCCGCGGTGCGGCGGCGCTCGTAGCCGGTGACCCGCCGGGTGATGCGCAGGACGCCGAAATGGGGGATGAGCCGGTTGCCGCGCCGCCGGCGCCTGGTCTCGCGGATGTCGGTGTCCTCGTCGGACAGGGCCCGGGTGTAGTAGTGGACCTTGGCGGGGCGGGCCACCGCGTAGCGGCCCTCCAGGTTTAGCTCGACGATGCGGTGGTTTTGCCCCCGGTGCAGGTAGACGGCACCGGGGAAGGCCTCGCGCAGCACCCGGTCGCCGTCCAGGTCCCCCAGGGGCTGGCCCGCCTCGTCGACGATGCGAAAAGAGGGACCGAGAGCGCGGATGCCCACGGCGCGCTGGGGGCTGGGCAAGGCCGCGTACCAGGTGTCCCCCTCGCGGCGCAGTCCGCCCCCGGCCTCCAGGTCCGCCAGGGCCTCCCGAAAGGCGTCCGGATCGCCGTCGGCATAGACCGGGTCGTCGGCGCGCAAAGGCAGCTCGGTGGCGGCGCAGGGCAGGTGCTGGCCGAGCAGGCGCGGGTTGGCCGGGTCCACCACCACGGCCTCGTGGCTGCGCTCGAAGAAGGCCTCCGGGTGGCGCATGAGGTACTGGTCCAGGGCGTCGTTGCCGGCCACCAGGAAGATCACCGCGTCCGCCCCGCGCCGTCCCACCCGCCCGGCGCGCTGCCAGGTGCTCGCCACCGAGCCCGGGTAGCCCACCAGCACGCAGGCGTCCAGCTCGCCGATGTCCACCCCCAGCTCCAGGGCGGAGGTGGAGATGACCCCGTCCAGCTCCCCGTTGAATAACCGCTGCTCGATGGCGCGCCGCTCCGCCGGGAGGAAGCCCGCCCGGTAGGGGCTGATGCGCGCGGCCAGGGCGCCGCCGCGCTCCGCCGCCCACTGGTAGACCAGCTCCGTGGCGCGCCGGGCGCGGGTGAAGGCGATGGTCTTCAGGCCGCTTTCCAGGCAGCGCAGGAACAGGTCCGTGGCGGTGGTGTAGGGGCTGGTCTCGGGGCGCACGAAGTAGAAGTGCTTGCCGCCGGCCGGCGCCCCGCTCTCGGTGACGGGAGTGAAGGGCACGCCCAGCAGGGTCTCCGCCAGCTCGGCGGGGTTGGCGATGGTGGCGGAGCAGGCGATGAACCGCGGCTCGGCCCCGTAGTGGCGCGCCACCCGGCGCAGGCGACGGAAGACCTGGGCGGCGTGGCTGCCGAACACCCCGCGGTAGGTGTGGATCTCGTCCACCACCACGTAGCGCAGGTTGGCGAAGAATTCCGCCCACTTGTCGTGGTGGGGCAGCAGGCCCAGGTGGAGCATGTCCGGGTTGGTGAACAGGGCGGTGGGCGGCTGCTCACGGATCTTGGTGCGGCGGTGGCCCGGGGTGTCGCCGTCGTAGACCTCCGCCGCCTGCAGGGGCGCCCGCTCCCGGGGTCCCGGCTCCGGGTGCAGGCCCAGCTCGCCGGCCAGGGCATTGAGCCCGCCCACCTGGTCCTGCTCCAGGCCCTTCAGGGGGAAGACGTACAGCGCCCGGGCGGCGGGGTCCGCCAGCGCCGCCTCCAGCACCGGCAGGTTGTAGACGAGGCTCTTGCCGGAGGCGGTGGGCGTCATGGCCACCACGTGCTCGCCGCGCCGCGCCGCCGCCACGCCCTCCGCCTGGTGGGAAAAGAGCCGATTCATACCTCGTCCGGCCAGCACCTCGGCAAGGCGCGGATCGAGGTCCAGATCACCGTACACCGCCGGGCGCGGCGGCACATAGCGGAAGTGGGCCCGCTCCCGGCGGAAGCGCTCTTCGTCCTCCAGATCGGCGCGCAGCGTGTCCAGGGGCGTATGGGCGTGGGCTTTCCTGGTGGCCATGCCTCTTGGCTCTTTCGGGCTGGTTGGGCGGGAAGGATACCGAAAACGCCAAGGCGCCAAGAACCGGGAGGCCCGGGTTGGTGGTCGCGGCGGGGGCCGCCGCTTGTATGTTGGAACAGGACATCGAGGGCGGGAAAGTAAAGGGACCGG